>CAKZMN010000054.1 GCA_937128575.1 uncultured Alphaproteobacteria bacterium
GTCCATATGCATCATGAAGTGCACGCACAGCCAGTTCGGTATATTCCTCGGAGACTAAAACACTGATTTTAATCTCGGAAGTGGATATAACTTGAATGTTAATCCCCTTCTCCGCTAGGGTTTCAAACATTTTGCTGGCGACGCCGTGATGCGAAATCATACCAATACCAACCACGGATATTTTGGCCACATTTTCTGTGGCGTTGATGTCTACGCCTTCTAAATCTTTTAAGTTGCCAAGCGTTTCCATGGCTCTTGGCAGATCAACGCGCAAAACCGTGAAGGTAAGGTCTGTTGTTTTGCCATCGGGCGAAATGTTTTGCACAATCATGTCCAAATTCACCGCGGCATCAGCCAACGGCGTGAAAATGCGCGCCGCAACGCCGGGAGTGTCGGGCACATTTAGAAGCGTTACCTTGGCTTCGTTACGAGTATAGGCAATGCCACTTACGAGTTCCTGTTCCATTATATCTTCCTCTCTAACAATTAGGGTTCCGGGCAGATCACTGCCGACGTGGTCTTCGAAGCTGGATAGTACCTGCAATGGCACGTGATGCTTCATCGCGATCTCAACGGAGCGCGTTTGTAAAACTTTTGCGCCCAAAGACGCCATTTCGATCATCTCTTCATAAGAGACCTTCGCGAGCTTTTTAGCCTTTGGCACGATGCGGGGGTCAGTTGTGTAAACGCCGTCTACATCTGTATAAATGTCGCAACGATCGGCCTCAAGGGCAGCCGCAAGCGCAACGGCAGATGTGTCAGAGCCGCCGCGACCAAGGGTTGAAATACGCCCCTGCTCCGTTACCCCCTGAAACCCAGGCACAACGACAACCTCGCCCTTATCAAGGCGCTTGCGAATTTCTGTGGTTTCGATTTCCAGAATGCGCGCCTTGCCGTGGGTATCATCGGTTCGAATAGGCACCTGCCAGCCAAGCCAGCTGCGTGCCTCTACGCCGCATTTTTGTAACGCCATAGCCATTAGGCCTGCTGTTACTTGCTCACCGCTAGACACCACCGCGTCATATTCACGCGCGTCATGCATCGGGCTGATTTCTGTGCAATAGCCAACAAGTTGGTTGGTTACGCCGGACATAGCAGAGACCACCACAACCACATTGTTGCCGCGCTCTACCTCGCGCATTACCTTGCCCGCTGCGTTTTCAATTTTTTCAACATCAGCAACGGAGGTTCCGCCAAATTTCACTACAATAGTCGCCATATCTTTTTAACTTAAAGCTTTTCACTTGTTTTATTACAAGCGCTTATCCATACTCACTTTCACCTTAAAAATCAAAGATATTTTGGACATGAGCGCAAAGACGAGCAGCGTAAACAGCAAAGAAATTGAACAATTCACCAAAGATTCTGGTCAATGGTGGGATGAAAATGGCCCGTTCAAGCCCCTGCACCGCCTTAACCCGACGCGCATGGGTTATATTAAGTCACAAATTTGCAGCCATTATGATTTAGACGAAAGCGCGATGCAGTCCTTTGGCAAGCTATCCGTTTTAGATGTTGGGTGCGGCGGCGGTTTGGTGTGCGAACCAATGGCGCGGATGGGCGCGAAAGTCACAGGCGCCGACGCAGACCCGCAGGCAATTAGCGTTGCCAAGGCGCATGCAGCCGATGCCGGCCTGAAAATTACGTACGAGAATAAACCGGCAGAAAAACTGGGCAAGACATATGACGTGGTTTTGGCGCTGGAGATTATTGAGCATGTCGATAATCCGGCCGCCTTCGTTGAAAGCTGTGCAAAGCTGTTGAAGCCCGGCGGCATGGTTATTTTTTCAACGCTAAACCGCACACCGAAATCTTATGCGCTTGGGATTGTGGCTGCGGAATATATTTTACGGTGGGTTCCGGTGGGAACACATAGCTGGAAAAAATTTATCAAACCTTCTGAATTATCTCGCATGGCCCGCGGCGCAGGCCTTGCGCCCAATGATATTCGCGGCCTTATGCTTAACCCGCTTAGTGGTGATTTTGAAATGTCAGATAAAGATATTGATGTGAACTACTTTCTTTCTGCAACAAAGAGCACTACATAAATAATATGAACAAATTTTCACTTATCATTCTCGCCCTCGCCATGCTTTCCGTCCTCGTTGTTATGGGGCTTGGTCTATTTTCTATGGTTAAGGGCGGCGAATTTAATAAAAAGTACGGAAATAAGTTGATGCAAGCGCGCGTTTACTTACAAGGGCTTGCCTTAGCCCTGCTTGCACTGGCATACTTTAGTTCACAAAGTTAATCTTTCCTGTTCCTATCTAATTCCTCGGGAGTCTTACATCGTCATGAAAATACTTGTCCCCGTTAAGCGGGTCGTTGATTACAACGTAAAAATCCGTGTTAAAGCCGACCAAACCGGTGTTGAGCTAGCGAATGTTAAAATGTCGCTGAACCCGTTTGATGAAATTGCCATTGAAGAAGCCGTGCGCCTGAAAGAATCTGGCGCGGCGAGCGAAGTGGTTGTGGTCAGTATTGGCCCCGACAAAGCGCAGGAGCAATTACGCACAGCCATGGCCATTGGCGCGGATCGTGGCATATTAGTACAGACGGATGCCCCGATTGATTTAGGCGGCGTTGAGCCCCTGGCGGTTGCAAAGACGCTAAAGGCGCTGGTTGAAAAAGAAAGTCCGGACATTGTTATTTTGGGCAAGCAATCCATTGATGATGATTCAAACCAGACTGGTCAAATGCTGGCTGCCCTTCTTGGTTGGGCGCAAGGGACATTTGCCTCCAAAGTTGAAATTAACGGCGACACAATCAATGTGACGCGTGAAGTTGATGGCGGTCTAGAAACACTGGCCTTGAAAAAACCCTGCATTATTTCTACCGATTTACGCCTGAACGAACCACGCTATGCGAAGTTACCGGACATTATGAAGGCGAAGAAAAAGGAGCTGGAGGTTATTGAACCGTCAGCACTTGGCGTTGATTACGCGCCGCGTCTAGAAGTTTTGAAGGTTGTTGAACCGCCCGTACGTCAAGGCGGCATTAAGGTCGCCAGCGTTGATGAGTTGGTTGAGAAATTGAAAAATGAAGCGAAGGTGATTTGATATGAGCGTTTTAGTTATTGCCGAACATGATAATTCAGAAATTAAGCCCGCCACCCTCAATGCGATTGCAGCGGCGCGTAAGATTGACGCAGATGTACATTTGTTGGTTGCTGGATCAGGCATTGATGGCGCAGCTTCGGGCGCATCGGCCATTCACGGCATTTCGAAAGTTTTAAAGAGCGATGCGCCGGAGCTGGAGCATCATATTGCTGAAAATATTGCGCCGCTTATTGTTGATCTGGCAGAGGGCTATTCGCATATCCTTGCGCCGGCCACGACATTTGGCAAAAACATTATGCCGCGCGCGGCAGCCTTGCTCGATACGCAGCAAATTTCGGATATTACTGCCGTTATTGATGCGGATACGTTTGAGCGCCCTGTTTATGCGGGCAACGCGATTGCGACTGTGAAGTCTTCGGACGCCAAAAAGCTTATAACGGTGCGCGCGACGGCATTTGATCCGGTTGGTGCCACAGGTGGACAGCCAGAGGTTTCTGATGTTGCGAGCAAGGGCGATGCCGCCCTATCTAGTTTTGTTGGTGCGGAGCTTTCTGAATCGGAGAGACCAGAGCTTACATCTGCCAATATTGTTGTGTCTGGTGGGCGCGGCGTAGGATCGGCAGAGAATTTTGCGATTATTGAGAAGCTGGCTGATAAGCTTGGCGCCGCCGTTGGCGCATCACGCGCGGCTGTGGATGCGGGTTATGTGCCCAATGATTATCAAGTAGGACAAACCGGTAAGGTTGTTGCCCCAGATTTATATCTGGCGATTGGCATTTCCGGCGCCATTCAACATTTGGCAGGCATGAAAGATTCCAAGGTTATTGTGGCAATCAACAAAGACGAAGAAGCCCCAATATTCTCAGTGGCGGATTACGGCTTGGTTGCAGATTTGTTC
>CAKZMN010000055.1 GCA_937128575.1 uncultured Alphaproteobacteria bacterium
GGCTGTTATTTTGGCTGCTGGGCTTTGTTGCACTAAGATCCGTCACGTGTGGGCTCCTCAAAATCCTTTGCCGGATTGCCGAAATGCAGACATCGCTGCAACGGCTTGGCAAAGATCGTTTCGTTTATATTTAGAATAGGGAGTGATATCGCCACGAATTTACGCGGCGTTCAAGTGGCTTTTTGGGAGTTATTCACATGGCTGTGGATGGATGTTAAAAAACACATGCACCGCGCGCCCTAGAGCAATGTGGATAAAGCTATGGGGTGGTCGTTTGATTATAAATTCAGAGCGCTTTATGCCTTTAATTTTTTCATGTAGGCGCGAATATCGCGTTTGATTTCCGGCGCAAGAAGATAAAGACCAATGAGGTTCGGCACCGCCATCGCCAGCACCATAGCATCGGTGAATAATATAACGCTGCTGAGATTTGCAGAGGCGCCGATTACAATGAAAACACAAAATATTATTTTATATATATTCTCTACCCAGTTTTTTTGACCAAATAGATCAGCAAAACCTTTTACCCCTATGTAATACCAACCAATTATGGTGGAGTACGCAAACATAAAGACGATAATAGCCAGCAAGTACGGGAACCACGACACCACGCTTTCGAAGGCTCTGGAGGTTAGTTCCACGCCTTCTACGCCGCTGCCGGTTTCGTATGCGCCGGTTATCACGATCACAATGGCGGTGACAGAACACACAACGATGGTATCAATGAAGGGGCCGAGCATACCGACAAAGCCCTGCTCCACCGGATTATCGGTACGTACGGATGATTGAGATACCGCCGCAGACCCCAGCCCGGCTTCGTTAGAAAAGCTCGCGCGCTGGACGCCTACCAAGAGCGCGCCGAATAGAGCGCCAAGCCCGGCCTCCGGCGTGAATGCACCGGTAAATATCGTCACAAGCGCCGCCGGGATATCGCCAACATGGAAGGCCAGAACAACCAAGGCCATGGCGATATACACCGCAGCCATAAAGGGCACAATGCGGCTAGAGACGCGGGCGATGGATTTAATGCCGCCAATAATAACCACGCCAGAGATCACCACCATGAACAGGCCGAATAACCAGCCCTTGTCAGCGATCACGCTCTCCGCGCCGCCTGTTACGTTCAATAGTTGCTGGAATGATTGATTGGTTTGGAACAAGGCCGCAGCGCCAAGCGCGCCGACCATACAGAAAATTGAGAAAACACTAGCCATTAAGGGGCCGAGATAAGGGATATTGCGGTTTGTGAAGGCATCACGGATGTAATACATGGGTCCGCCATAAATTTCGTCGGGGCGATTTGGGTCCAGATGCTTGCGGTATTTAACGCCGCACATGACTTCGGCGAATTTTACGGACATACCGAAAAAGCCCATAACGGCCATCCAAAGCGCGGCGCCAGGCCCGCCAATAGATATGGCCACAGCAACGCCCGCAATGTTTCCAAGGCCGACAGTGGCGGCCATTGAGGTCATGAGCGCCTGAAAGGACGATATCTGCCCGTCTTTTTTGCTGTCATCGCTATCCTTGCCGCAGACAATGCGCAGGGCGTGAGAAAAATATCTAAAATTGATAAAACCGAGATAAACGGTGAAAAACAAAGCGGCAAGCACCAGCCAAATCAGGATGAGCTTTAGATCGAGCGTTTCGGTTAAAGGGATGGAGTAGAAAACAACTTCCGCGATATTATCCGCGACTGGCTTAAAATAAGCGTCTATCTGTGCATCAATCCCCATAATCACGTCCCTTTATTGGTTTTTATACCAATATGATAGAGATTGACGCGAGATTTTGAAGGATAATTTCGTATTTAACGCAGTTATCCTTCAAATATTAGGAATATTAGCCGCCTACTCCCCGCAAACGGGATAGGAAACGGGGTGTGCGGGGTAGATTGTTGACGCCCATTTGCGCAGGTCAGCCTCGCTCATTTTATAAGCGATTTTTTCTCCGTCGGGGGCGTCTAAAAATTGCGGTAATTCTGTTTGGGTCATGATAGGGGGCTTATATGAATGTGTTGCAAGTATTGCCAGAGTTAA
>CAKZMN010000056.1 GCA_937128575.1 uncultured Alphaproteobacteria bacterium
TTGAATATTCTTTGTGCGCATTGTTAAAGCTTTTTTATTCATGAACATGGTGGCCTTAACGATAGGCGTAATGGCGCGGCGGAGCAATGGGTGAGCGCAAGATTCCTACAGTTCATCCACCAGCTTTGACACCACGCGCGATGTGAAATCGACCATGGGGATGATGCGGTCATAATTCAGGCGCGTTGGGCCGATTACGCCAATTGCGCCAATGATCTTTTCTTCGGTGTTTTTATAGGGAGAAATCACAAGCGACCAACCAGATTGATCAAAGATTTTATTTTCGGTGCCGATGAAAATTTGTACGCCAGCGGCATCATCAATGGAGCCGAGCAGGCCGAGCATATTTTGCTGTTCTTCCAAATAGCCAAGCAGGGCGCGGGCGCGCTCCAAATCTTCAATCGCCCTTACATCCTCCAGTAAGCGCGATTGCCCGCGGATGATGATGCGCCCCTCTAGCCGGTCATCGGTGGGAATGGCGAGGCCCTTTTCCACCAAACGCTGGGTGATGATATCCAACTGCGTTTCGTGGTTTTTGATTTCCTGTACGATGCCGGTTTCGGCCTCTGCGATAGTTTTACCCTTTAGCTTCGCGTTTAGATAATTAGCCGCGGCGATCAGGGATGTGGCGGGCACATCTTGATCCATATCCATCACGCGGTTTTCGACCAAGCCGTTTTGCAGCACCAGTACCGCTAGAATTTTACGCGGCTGCAGCTGCACAAACTGAATTTGTTTTATGCCCTCGTCGGTTTTGGGGGCGATGACGAGGCTAGCGCAGGAAGAAAGGCCGGATAGGACGCTGCTTGTGCGTTCCAGCATTTCATTAACGGGGCGGCCCGCCGCGCTACATGTGGCTTCGATGGAGGTTTGCTCTTCCTTACTCAGCGCGCCAATCTGCATCAGGCCATCCACATAAAGGCGCAGGCCAATCTCGGTCGGGATGCGCCCGGCGGAGGTGTGGGGGGCAAATAACAGCCCCGCATCTTCCAAATCGGCCATGGTGTTGCGGATGCTGGCGGGGGAAAGATTTATGCCGGATTGTTGTGAAATTGTACGCGAGCCAACGGGCCCAGCGCCCGCGAGGTACGAGTCGACGATATAGCGAAATATGGTGCGCGATCGATCATTTAGCTCAGTAATCATGGGGAGGAATATAATGCGCTTTGGCGCCGATGTCATCCCCATGCTTTATTGACAATCAAAGACAAGCCGCTAGAGTGGCGCGGCATAAAGCATACTTACAGGAGAATATGAATGATTAGACCTTCCGGCCGCGCGCCAGATGCCCTTAGAGCCGTTGAAATTATCACTGATGTGAATAAGCACGCGGAAGGGTCGTGTCTTGTTAAGTTTGGCGACACGCACGTGCTTTGCACGGCGTCTGCGGAAGGCTCTGTTCCGCGCTGGATGAAGGGTACGGGCAAGGGCTGGGTGACGGCTGAATATGGTATGTTGCCGCGCTCCACTGGTTCGCGCATGGATCGTGAAGCCGCGCGCGGCAAGCAATCGGGCCGTACGCAGGAAATTCAGCGCCTTATCGGTCGCGCCCTTCGCGCCGTTGTTGATTTCGAAGCCATGGGCGAGCGCCAAGTGCGCATTGATTGTGACGTTATTCAGGCCGATGGCGGCACGCGCACCGCGGCGATTACGGGCGGTTTTGTAGCCATGCATTTGGCGTTTCAACATTTGGTAAAGGTGGGGGAGCTTTCGAGCGTTCCCGTGACCGATACAAT
>CAKZMN010000057.1 GCA_937128575.1 uncultured Alphaproteobacteria bacterium
GTCCAGGCATAATCCCGTTCCATCTCGGTTCCTTCGCCAGCAATCACAGAAATACTGCAGCCAAAATTGCTCGAATTATAATGGCCAACAAAACCATCTGTATTGGCGAGGGTAATGGCACCCTTCGTGGCGCTGGCACCAGCGCCTTCCGAATTGGTAATACCATCAATTTCAAGGGCGTGTGCTTCAGCCTCGGCGGCAATATTTTTCAGGGTTTCTTCATCAAGATCGCCGTCGTCGCATAAATCAAGTTCAGGTAGGTTATCAAGTGCCAGTAATTCTTTATCGGCGAGACCGGAATAAGGGTCCTCGGGCGTGTTTTTTGCCATATCAAGAGCGCGTGATACCAATTCGTCAAGAGTATCTTCACTCATGTCACTTGAGGAGACAATCGCTTGATTTTTGCCGATAATAACCCGAAGGCCGAGGTCGGAATTCTCTGATCTTTCTATGTCCTCGAGTTTTCCCAGGCGCCAGGAGACGGAGCTTGAATTACCGGTAAAATATACCGCATCCGCATGGTCTGCGCCCTCTTTTTGCGCCTTTTTGACCAGATCAGAAAGTCTTTCCGGGGACATTGTGTTTGCACTATTACTCATGGCATTCCTATTCAATATTCAGTTTTGACCATTTTTCATCAACGGTCTTTTTTATGTTATCATCCATGCTAATTTGCTCGCCCCATTCACGGTCGGTTTCGCCGTCCATTTTATTGGTTGCATCAAAACCAACCTTGCCGCCAAGCCCGGATACCGGCGACGCGAAATCAAGATAATCAATGGGTGTGTTTTCGGTCATTGTCGTATCGCGGACGGGGTCCATTCGGGTCGACATAGCCCAGATCACTTCTTTCCAATCGCGTGCATCAATATCATCATCAACGACAATGACGAATTTGGTATAAATAAATTGCCGCAAATATGACCAGACCCCCATCATTACCCGTTTGGCGTGCCCGGCGTAGGCTTTTTTAATGGATACGACCGCAACACGGTATGAGCATCCCTCAGGTGGTAACCAGAAATCAACAATTTCCGGAAATTGTTGCTGTAAAAGCGGAATAAATATTTCATCTAGCGCTTCGCCAAGAACGGCTGGCTCATCAGGCGGTTTACCGGTGTAAGTCGAAAGATAAATAGGTTCTTTGCGCATGGTGACGGCAGTCGCCGTAAATACCGGGAATTTCTCGACGCTGTTATAATAACCAGTATGATCGCCAAAGGGGCCTTCATCACCGTAATCATCCAATGATACGTGACCTTCGATCACGATTTCTGCTGTGGATGGCACTTTTAATGGCACTGTTTTGCAATCAACAAGCACAGTTTTCTTACCGCGTAGCAGTCCTGCAAACTGGTATTCCGACAATGTATCTGGAACAGGGGTTACTGCACCGAGGATGGTTGCCGGGTCAGCACCGATGACAACAGCGACCGGAAGGGGTTCCGATTTTTCTGCTTTCCAGCGGCGGTGATGCTGTGCGCCACCACGGTGTTTTAACCAGCGCATCAACGTCTGGTTTTTGTTAAGCATCTGCATCCGGTAAATACCAAGGTTATAATCATCTTCTTTTATTTTACCGGGGCCTTTTGAAACAACAAGCGGCCAAGTAATCAGCGGCGAGGCATCATCGGGCCAGCATTTTTGGATCGGCAGCGCGTTGATATCAATATCATCACCTGTCAGGACCACTTCATGAACCGGTCCGGATTTCACTGTCTTTGGCCGCATGGTCATGGCTTTTTTGAGCATCGGTAATTTATCAAGCGCATCTTTAAAACCGCTCGGCGGCTCTGGTTGTCTTAGTTCCGCTAGGGTGTGGCCAATGCCGCGAAGGTCTTCTGGTTTTGCATCAATTCCCATGGCAACCCGCTCAACCGTGCCAAATAAGTTGGTAAGCACCGGCATATCGCTCTTGCTACCATCACATTTTAAAACATTTTCAAAAAGAAGGGCTGGGCCGCCGCTTTCAAGTGTGCGGCAGCCAATTTCTGTCATCTCAAGATCAGCAGAAACCGGTTCCGTAATGCGGACCAGCTTTTTCTCTGCTTCAAGATGATCAATAAAGTCTCTTAGTGATGAATAGCTCATGACTTCTTATAGGTGAAATCAGCTCAAATGATAAGAGTAAAATTACTCTTCATCTGCTGGCGCATTTTTCTCGCGCTCTAAAGCTTCCAAGATAAGACGTTTGGCTGTCTCAGGGCCTTCCCAACCGATAATCTTCGCCCATTTACCGTCTTCGAGATCTTTGTAATGTTCAAAGAAATGTTGGATTTGATTAAGCAGCAATTCTGGTAAATCTTTATGGGTATGAACATCTTTATAGGTGGGATCCGTTTTAACATCGGGAACGGCAAGTATTTTTTCGTCGCCGCCCGCTTCATCTTCCATAAGTAATACGCCGATTGGACGCGCACGAATAATGCATCCTGGTACCAGTGGTTCACCAACAACAACAAGCACATCACATGGATCACCATCATCAGAAAGCGTATGTGGCATATAACCATAGTTTGCCGGATAACGCATTGGCGTATGAAGAATACGGTCAACAAGAATTGCGCCGCTTCGCTTATGCATTTCATATTTTACCGCGGCGCCGCCAACCGGCACTTCGATGATTACGTTAATTTCTTCTGGTGGATTGAGGCCGGCATTAATTTTACTTATGGATGGCATTTGGGAAACCCGTAATTAGTGATTGAATATTAAGGGCGCAATATAGTCAAAAAAAATGCTTTGTCAGCATGTTTTTCATAAAAAAAACCCCGCATCAAGCGGGGTTTTCTAAAAAAGTTTATTTTATTGATTAGCCAATGTTTAATTTCGCCACAATCGCAACAAGTAAAATAGCCACGATGTTAGTGATTTTAATCAGCGGGTTAACAGCGGGTCCAGCTGTATCCTTATAAGGATCGCCAACAGTATCGCCGGTTACAGATGCTTTGTGGGCTTCTGAACCTTTGCCGCCATGGTTGCCATCTTCAATATATTTTTTGGCATTATCCCAAGCGCCACCACCAGATGTCATAGAAATGGCAATGAAAAGGCCAGTAACGATTGTACCTAGTAGCATTGCACCAAGTGCCTGGAACGCAGGAACCAGTGATCCAGTAATCAAATACGCTGCGAAGAAAAGCACAAATGGTGCTAACAGCGGTAGAAGTGATGGTATAATCATTTCCTTAATCGCAGATTTGGTTAGAAGGTCAACGGCGCGGCCATATTCAGGTTTGCCTGTGCCTTCCATAATACCTGGTATTTCCTTAAACTGGCGGCGCACTTCAACAACCACACTGGCAGCCGCGCGCCCAACGGCGAGCATTGACATCGATGCAAACAGATATGGAAGCATACCACCAATAAACAGGCCAATCACAACAAATGGATCTTGTAGCGGGAACGTAATATCCGCATACTCTGGCATATAATGTTTGATTTCCTCAGTATACGCCGCGAATAGTACGAGTGCAGCAAGTGCAGCAGAACCGATCGCATATCCTTTTGTTACCGCTTTCGTCGTGTTACCAACCGCATCAAGCGCATCTGTCGTATTACGCACCTTCTTCGGCAGGTTTGCCATCTCGGCAATACCGCCTGCATTATCTGTCACGGGGCCATAAGCGTCGAGCGCCACAACCATACCCGCAAGAGACAACATAGCCGTTGCCGCCATCGCGATGCCGTATAGACCAGCAAGATCATGAGATAGCCAAATACCACCACAAATGATCAACACTGGAAGCGCAGTGGCCTCAAGTGAAATCGCAAGACCCTGAATAACGTTCGTACCGTGACCCGTTTCAGAGGCCGCAGCAATAACGCGCACAGGACGATAGCTCGTGGAGGTGTAATATTCAGTTACCCAAATAATCAAACCTGTCACGCCCAGTCCGGTCAAGATACATAGGAACAGATCCTGCATCGTAACCAGCGTACCATCAGCAAGTGGAACCACCTGCTCGATACCGATATTGGACACAACAACCGCAATCAAAAGCGCAGAGAAAACCGCACTCGCGATGAAGCCCTTATACAAGGCACCCATGATGTTTTTCTTTTTACCCAAACGGACAAAGAAAGTACCGGCAACAGAACCAATGATACATAGACCACCAATAAGAAGCGGCAAAACCATCATCTGTTCAACGGCTTCTGGGGCAAACGCACTGAAGGCAATCAACATTGTCGCAACAACCGTCACGGCGTATGTTTCAAACAAATCAGCAGCCATACCCGCACAATCACCAACGTTGTCACCAACGTTATCGGCAATCACAGCAGCGTTGCGTGGATCATCTTCCGGAATGCCGGCTTCGACCTTACCTACCAAATCGGCACCAACGTCAGCGCCCTTTGTGAAGATACCGCCGCCCAAACGCGCGAAGATAGAGATAAGTGATGCACCAAAGCCCAAACCAACAAGACCTTCAAGGATGTAGCGAAGCGCTTCTGTGCGCTCTGCATCAACAAGATCATGGAAGCCTAGCTTGTATTGCAAGGCCACGAAATATCCGGCCACACCCAACAAACCAAGACCAACCACCAACATACCGGTGATTGCGCCCGCTTGAAACGCCACATCCATAGCAGAAGACATGCTCTTGGTTGCGGCTTGGGTTGTACGAACATTGGCCTTAACAGAAACCAGCATACCGTTATAACCGGCCAAACCGGATAACACGGCGCCGATGATAAAGCCGATTGCAACATGGCCGCCCAGAAGTAGCTGTAGCAAAACTGCTACAATCACGCCCACGATGCCGATAGTTTTATATTGACGGTCAAGATACGCTTTCGCGCCTTCCTGAATTGCGCCCGCGATTTCTCGCATGCGCTCATTACCCGCGCTTAGAGACAAGATCTGCCGTGATGCAGCCGCACTATAAATAAGTGCAAGCAAGCCGCAACACGCGATCGCCAGATAGATAGGTGTCATATGAATTTCCTCACAAGATGTTTAGTATTTTTGTTTAGTTAGTTGTATTTAAGATCACGAAATTACATAGAAAATTCCGTATCCGTAACATTTGCAAAAATCGAAAGCCAAATCCAGCAGGAAAGTATTTTTTATAAACAGGTTGTCATAAAAAAATAGCCCGGAGTGTGAACCCCGGGCAGTTTCAGATGTAATGTAGAGAGATCTACAAACTTTAAATTGGGCGCTGTTGCACCACCTGCAGCAAGACATCATTGATGACGTCATCGCCCATAACCTTATTCGAAATCTTGTTTAAACGCTTTTTGATCATACCAACTTGTATAACCCCGCCCTTCAGCGCTGCGTGGCGATTAAGAACGCCGTACATATCCTGAATGAATGCATCTTTAAGCTTCGGTGACATATGCTCAACCTTGCCCGCCGCCGCTGAATCAAAAACCTCAAGCGCAACAATCATGCTCACCGTTTGTGAAAGACCGTCTTCGTCAACAATAGGAAGGATAAGCGGATCTAGCTCAACAAATTCAAAATGACTGGTATCTTTGTGCTCTTCTTTTTTATGAGCCGTCTTGGTCTCTTCACCAGACGAAGCCTCAGCCTCTTGCCCAAAATAGAAATAAGCGCCGGCGCCACCGCCCCCAAGCACTAATAGTGCAGCCACCGCTATCATAATCATACGCATAATTTTATAACCCCGATATGTATAAACCCAACATGATTATAATACGAAAAGAATTAAGGTGAGGTTAGCATAAGATAAAATTTTAGATAAACTACTCTGTAACCCTTGAAAATCAAGCCCTAAGAGACTTCGCAAGCGCATCCAGCATACCATTAACCAATGACACCGCGCCCTTATCGTAAAACCCATGGGTCACATTAAGGTAATCATTAATAATGATAGGCGAATCAATGTCTTGATGCGCCAAAAGCTCATACCCGCCGCACAGCAATATCGCCTGAAGCAGCATATCCAGCTTGGCTTTCCCGCCTTCTTTATCGGGCTTCAGGTTCGCATCCAGCATTTCAAGGATCTCTTCTTTACGCTCCTGCGCGCCCAATAAAATCTTCTTCAAAAGCGCGCCATCAGGCACAACCAGCTGCTCACCATCAATTTCTTTGGTCGGTGCATCATCTAAATGTTGTTGCAAAACTTGTTCAACCGGCGCGCCCGTTTGCAATATCTGATAAATCGCCTGCACTGCGCACAAACGCGCAGATAGCGCTTTTGCCTTTGCTGATGGCTTGCTGGCCTTTTCTACTGCTTCACCCATTATTCTATGCCGTCCCGCTTTTTAGTTTTATAGACAGCAACGCTAATACAGCATTCGCCACGTCTTGTCCCTTATTCTTTTGCGCAGGATCCGCGCGCACCACAGCTTGCTCGGCTGTATCGCACGTCAAAATGCCATTCCCCACCGCTAAATCATAATTGACGGTTAAATCCATTAGCGCCCGCGCGCTCTCACCCGCCACAATATCGTAATGCGATGTTTCGCCGCGCAACACACACCCCAGCGCCGCATAACCGTCATATTTACCGCTCTTGGACGCCAGCTTAATCGCACCGGGAATTTCTAATGCTCCTGGCACGCTAATACGCTCATAAGTTACGCCCGCCGCCTCCAGCGCGTCAATAACCCCGCGCGCCAAATGATCGGCAATGTCCTTATAATAAGGGGACTCAACAATTAAAATATGCGGCGCGTCAGACATGTATACCTCTACTTAATCTCTCTATGACCGGTAATATAAAGATCATACCCATCCAAACCCACAACGGCTCTTGGACTATTCGTCAGCAGCACCATATTTTGAATGCCTAAATCCTGCAATATCTGCGCGCCAATCCCATAATCACGCAGCACCTGCGCCTTATCAACGGGCTTCGCATCGCTCTTGTTTAATCTGCGCGACAGGCTGGCCGGATCCGCTTGGCGTAAAATCACAATAACGCCGCAGCCCTCCTCGCCAATAATCTCCATTGATTTATGAAGCGTCGAATTCGCGCCCCCGCCCAAAACATCTTCAAACATATTCACCGCATGCATGCGCACCAATACCGGCTCAGTAGACGCCTTCACGTCCCCCTTCACCAAAACAATGTGCTCCGCATATTGCAGCTTGTTCGCATATATATTGAACTGAAAATCTCCGCCATAACGGCTGGAAAATACATCTTCATATATCTTCTCAATCAGGCTTTCTCTGCGGCGGCGATAGGCGATTAAATCCGCAATCGTACCAATCTTATAACCATGCTTTGCGCCAAACTCGATCAAATCCGGTAGGCGCGCCATGGTGCCGTCATCATTCATAATTTCACAAATCACGCCCGCGCCAGAAAACCCGGCCAGCTTGGCAAGATCAACGGAGGCTTCCGTATGTCCCGCGCGCACCAAAACGCCGCCATCACGCGCCATAAGCGGGAACACATGCCCCGGCGTTGCAATATCATTGGCGGTTGTCTTTGGATCAATCGCAACCTTAATTGTCTGCGCACGGTCGGCGGCGCTAATGCCCGTCGTCACGCCCTCTTGCGCCTCAATGGAAACCGTAAAGGCCGTCTTGTGACGTGAATTATTCCCCCGCCCCATAAGCTCTAGCCCCAAGCGCTCAACCATTTCACGCTCCATTGGCAGGCAAATCAGGCCGCGCCCATCTTTCGCCATGATGTTGATATTCTCAGGCGTTGCCATTTCGGCCGCAACAACCAAATCACCTTCATTCTCGCGGTCTTCATCATCCACGATAATAACCGGAACGCCCGCGCGCACATCATCCAAAATTTCATCAATTGATGATAATCCGTTTATATTACTTTCTTTTTCTGCTGCTGCGCTCATGCTGCATCCTTATTCGATTGGGATTGACCAACATCCATCTGCCGCGCAACATAACGCGCCAGCATATCAATTTCAATATTCACGGCATCACCCGCCGCGCGCTGACCCAGCGTTGTGTGATCCCATGTATGCGCAATAATGTTCACACCAAACACATTCCCATCAACCTCATTCACCGTCAGTGACACCCCATCAAGCGTTACAGACCCCTTGGGCGCAATATAACGCGCCAAATCCGCGGGCGCTTCAATGCGCAAACGATGCGAGTCGCCATCCTTCTCAACGGACACCAACTTAGCCAAACCATCAACATGGCCAAACACAAAATGCCCACCCAGCTCATCACCCAGCTTCAATGATGGCTCTAAATTAATTTCCGTGCCCGTTTGCCATGCGCCAATTGCGGTTTTGGATAGGCTTTCCGCCGACACATCCACGGCGAACCAATTATCGCCCATTTCAACCACCGTCAAACAACAGCCGCTACAACAAATCGACGCGCCCATCGGGGTTGCGGATAAATCCATATCCGTTTCAATCACAATGCGCCAATCTCCATCCTTTGCGATGGACTTAACTTGGCCAATATTTTGAACAATACCTGTAAACATGCATCTCATTTCCTGCTTTAAGAGCGCGACTTTAGGCGCTAGGCGTATAAATTGCCAGTAAATCTTCACCCAAAGCCCTTGTTTCTTTAAGCTCCAAGCCAAATTCTACGCCCATTTGCCCAATATCATGCCCCGCCAGGGCATCAACGCCGCCTGCGCCAATTTCATGGGGCGACTTAACCCACAAGAATTGATCGCAAAATCCTGCGCGCAAGAATGATGTATGTGTTTTTGCGCCGCCTTCAACCAACAAGCGCGTTATGCCCCGCTCCGCTAAGTTATTAAGCACCGCTTCAATGTCATTCGTATCAACATCAGTAATGCCGCTTAGCCCCTGAACATCACTCGCCCCCAACACAAATCTACGCACCTCATGGCTATAGCCCTCAATGCGCGTGGTCAGCTTCGGCCGATCAACCCGCGCTGTGTTCGCCCCCACCAAAATCGCATCATGGCGCGAACGGGTCAGATGCATAAACCGCCCCGCCATCTCGCCCGAGATTTGCGTGCGCTGCCCCGGCGCATCCGCAATTTTATGATCATTAGACGTCGCCAGCTTCAGCGTCACAAACGGACGCTCCTTCGTGATGCGCAAGAAAAACCCCGCATTAAGCGCCAGCGCCTCTTCCTCCAAAACACCTTCCACAACGTCGATACCTGCCGTTCGCAGCATCGCCACGCCGCGCCCCGATACCCGCGGATCAGGGTCACCGCACGCAACAACCACCCGCGCCGCCCCCGCATCAATCAGCCCTCGCGCACAGGGCGGCGTTTGCCCCTGATGAGAACAGGGCTCCAACGTCACATAAACCGTAGATTTTTTGGCCAAATCCCCCGCCTGCGACAGCGCTGCGGCCTCCGCATGCGGCCTGCCGCCATCCGCCGTTACGCCGCGCCCAACGATATGCCCGCCCGCGGACACAATAACGCACCCCACCGCCGGATTAGGCGCCGTACGCCCAACACCCCGCCCCGCCAAAGACAAGGCATGGCGCATATAATGAATATCTGTTGGGGATGTCATAGCAAAAGCGCCCGTTTAATCCTGCAGCTTCTTAACCTTGGATAGGAAATCATCAAAATCTTCTGGATCGCGGAAATCTTTATATACGGACGCATAGCGGATATAGCCAACAACGTCCAAATCAATCAGCGCCTGCATCACAAGCTTACCAATTTTCTTCGATGGCACCTCGGCCTCGCCTTGCGTTTCTAACTGACGCACAATATTTGCCGACGCCGCTTCGATTTCCGACAGCTCAACCGGGCGCTTACGCAGCGCAATTTGAAGGGACTTTGTAATCTTATCCGCATCAAAGGGCTGTTTGCGCCCCCCACTTTTCAAAACCGTAATTTCACGCAGCTGCAAACGCTCAAACGTCGTAAAACGCTCTTCACATTCCGGACATGAACGACGACGCCGAATGGCCGAGTTATCCTCGGTCGGACGCGAATCCTTCACCTGCGTTTCATCATGTGCACAAAATGGGCAGCGCATAAGTTTTTACTCGTCCGTGTAAATGGGGAAGCGAGCGCAGAGAGCTTCTACCTTCGCCTTCACCGCGTTTTCAACATCCGCGTTACCGTCCGCGCCATTGGCGGCCAAACCATCGAGAACCTCAATGATATACTCACCAACCAATTTCCATTCCGCCGGACCAAAGCCGCGCGTTGTGGCGGCGGGCGTTCCCAAACGAACGCCAGATGTCACCATCGGCGGGGCCGGATCAAACGGTACAGCATTTTTGTTACAGGTCATGCCTGCGCGCTCCAGCGATTCTTCCGCAACGTCGCCTGTTACGCCTTTTGGACGAAGATCAACCAACATCATGTGGCAGTCTGTTGTGTCAGATACAATATCCAAACCACCTTCTTTTAACGTACTGGCCAATGTGCGGGCGTTATCCAAGACCGCCTTCGCATAAGTTTTAAACTCAGGTTTCAAGGCTTCTCCAAAAGCGACAGCTTTTGCAGCAATCACGTGTTCTAAAGGACCTCCTTGTGTTCCAGGAAATACTCCAGAATCAAGTAAAGATGACATTTTTCTTGTTACTCCTTTCG
>CAKZMN010000058.1 GCA_937128575.1 uncultured Alphaproteobacteria bacterium
ATACATGTCGCGTTCTTTTTGTTTCTTTTCTCTGGCTTCTTTGCTGTTTTCATCAGCGCCAGTTTCGCTGTGGGCGTTGGTTTTGATCATGCTGTATTCGTCAGCTTTGTCACCAACGGTAACATTATGTTGCTTTAGCTTGAATTCTTGTTGCTTGTCATGCATCTGCGCAAGGTGCGCATCATCAGACGCGGCATTGCGCGTGAACATTTGGCTTAAATCGCCCTTGTCCAACACTACGCTTTCATTCTGTTTCTCTGCTACCTGTTCGGTTTGCATTTTGAGCCCCTGTTTCTATACACGTGATAGTATAGGCATGGCTCAATTAAAGTATTATGAAAAATGTATTGGATTTTAAGCAAATGCATTTCAAATTAAGAACAAATGCGCGGCATATTTAATCTTCGTTTAATATGGTGGTGATTTTGTGATATTTAAGTAAAGCGCAGGTGAATTTTAGAGCGCTTAGGGGCGGGGCTTATGTTAGGCGTATGGGCGCGACTGGTTTGAAAAAAATTAAATATTTTAGGTAATTAGGGCTGTAATCCCTGTTACTCGACCCGAATGTAAATTTCGGCATAGGGGATGGCATGGTTTTCTGTGCCATTTTCCCAAAGGAATGTGTTGGGATCGTTGCCGTTTACGCCGCTAATGGTTGATCCGTAGGCGAAGCCTTGCTGGCTTGCGTGACCGCCCCACGCCCATGTGAAGATGCGTCGCCAGTCATTGCCCGCGTTGGCGTCACGTGTGGCTCTGGTGGACACGCTTGCTGCGCCTAAAACGGAGGCCTGCACATCGTGGATGATGGTGTAGCCGGGGGATGGATCATCGAAGCTCCAAATCCATGCGGTTTGCACCGTTGGTCGCCAGAGGACTTCCTGATAATTGGTGCCGGTAATGTCGGCGGCGCGTTTAATGCGGATTTCGACGCCGGTTAAATCTATTGCGGCGTTGGTGATGATGTCGTTAACGATGTCATCTTCGTAGGCGTTGGGGGGGAAGCCTGCAACGACGCCTAGATTTGTTGCGACGGCGGCGTTTGTACCTTGTCCGTTTGAATCGAACTCCCATCCCTCTCGACCGCGACCAACCAGAAGCCATGAAGAGCCAAGCGCGCTTTCCACATATCCCGTGAATGTTTGCCCGTCACCCGTGACGATATAATTACCATCGGCCAGTCCCGTGACCTGCGCCAGTGATGTGATCGGCGTGGTGCTGAAGTTAAAGTTGCCAGATGTAAGCCCCGGATAGTCATTGCCGATCAGGTCTTCTATAACGCCGGTGGCAATGGTCACATCATAGGCCGTACCGATTTGAAGGTCGGTGGTTGGGTTAATGGTGATGGTGGCGCCCGCAATGGAAACCTGCGCATCGCCGATGGGGATGGTGCGCGTATCGGAGCCATCTGTTGTGTCGGTGATCACAATATTCCCGGCAATGGCCTGCACATTTTCATCGAAGTTTAGAACTAGATTAGAGGCAACGGCGACGCTGGTGGTGTTATCAATTGGCGCTGTGCTTGTTAGAACGGGCGGGGTGATGTCGTTGGAGGTTGTGAAATTAAGCTGGCCACTGGCTATCCCTGCGAACGCATTGCCAGAGGTGTCTTGAATAACATTCGCGCCGACGGTCAGGTCGTAATCAGTTGTCAGATCGAGTATGCTCGTTGGGTTAATGGTGATGGTGGCGCCGGCAACGGTGACTTGTGGATCGGTAATGGGAATGACGCGCGTGTCAGAGCCATCCGTTGTGTCGGTTAGGATAATATTGCCGACATTGGCCTGCACGTTTTCATCAAAATTAAGAACGATATTTGCGCCGCTATTAAAGGAGGGCTCGTTATCAGCGGGAGTTGAGCTTGCCAAACTTGGCGCAGTTTGATCGGTGATGGCCAATACGGTGTCGGTGAAAGCTGTAATGGCGTTTAGCGTATTTCCAGTGCTGATAATCGTGCCGCCATTTAGATCTAGCTTTTGAATAGTGATGCCCGCTGCGCCGACATCTCCCGCGACATATACGTGACGGAAGACGAGTTGTGAGGCAGTGCTTGCGCCTGCATTATAGATAAAGGTTCTGGCGTTACCATCAACGAAGCCATTTAGCTGCGGCGCGCCCGCGACCGTTACGTCTTGCGAGAAGTTCACGCGAATATCGGCGTTGTTGCCAACGAATTGCGGGCCGGTGATGAGGGCAGGGGCCGCGTTGATAAATGGTGCAGATGTCGCAGTCGCGGGTGGATCGGGGTTGATGAGATCAAGATTGGTGAAGGCTGCTTCTTGGCGCGTCTCCAGCGCTGGATCGACCATGAGTGATGTGGCGCCGCTTGCGATGGTTAGGCTAACCACGTCAGCTTGGTTTCCGTTTATAACGGCGGCGCCGACGTTTGGCACAACTTCGATTTGTCCGGCGCGCACCTGAATTGTGGTTGTTATGCCATCATCGGTGACATCAATGTCGGTTCCTAGAAGATTAACTGTTCCGCCTGGAACATTAACCGTGCTTATACCGCCGCCTGCAGAGATGAATTGCACAAATCCGCCATTGGTCGCGGTAACGGTAAGGGTGCTCGCGTTGAATTCAAGAATAACATCACCGCCCCCAGATGCCGAAACGTTTGCGATTGAGCCGTTGCTGAATGTGATGATAGCAAAGTCACCATTGGGCACTGTGATGGCAGTATCAAAAGGCAGGTTGATTCCCGCGTTTGTCGGTGCGCCGCCTACATTAAATGGCAGGCCAACACTAAGCGCGCTAAATTGCGCCGTCAGCAATGTGGCGGCTGTGTCTATTTTTAAACGTTCTTCCACGCGTATGCGGTTTTCACGACGCACTTTTTCAAATATTTTACCGCGCATTGATGTGCTTCCGGCGGCGGGCTCCATTGCAGCCAAGGCCAAATTGGGTTTGTCGACATCATAAAGCGGAACACTATATTGCAGCGCGAGCTCTACGCCGTCGCGGCCGCCATTTTCTTCAATAACGGAGCCTTTGATTTTCAAGTGATCTAAAACATTATATTCCGCGCTCAGTTCCAAACCGCGAATGTCATCATCAGTATCGCGGAAATATTGGTAGCCCTTACCA
>CAKZMN010000059.1 GCA_937128575.1 uncultured Alphaproteobacteria bacterium
AGCGTTCCGAACTCGAACTGCTTGAGCGTGGTCGCACGCTGACCCCGCCGGGTAATCCGTGGAGCGAAATCTCGACCGTCACGGTCGGTTATGGCCACGGCATTGCGATTGATAAAATAAACCAGATTAACGACCTAACGCTGGGCGGCTTTAAGCCTGACCTGACCTTTATATTGGACATCGATCCAGAGGAGGGGCTAGGGCGATCCGAAAGACGCTTGGCCTCTGAAACACTAGGCGTTAACCAAACCGAAGATAAGTTCGAGCGCCTAGAGCTAGAATTTCACCAAAAGCTGCGCAATGGTTTTTTGGATATTGCAAAGAATGATCCCGCGCGCTGCCAAGTTTTAAGCGCCGCCCAATCCATGGATGAGCTAAGCGCAGAAATCATGCGCATTGTGACGGACAAGGTTGGCGCGTAATGGATTTATTCGGTGAAGAACCCAAAGTCGAAACCGAAGACGCCGAAGCCTTTTCCGGCCTAGCCGAACCTGAAGAAAATCTGCCCACCCTAAAACATCCTCGCCAAATGGCCTTTTGTTTGGGCCACGATGATGTTGAAAAGCATTTATTTGAATTGGTCGAAAGTGGACGCATGCCGCACGGTCTTATTTTCGCAGGGCAAAAGGGCATCGGTAAAGCCACCATGGCCTATCGATTGGCGCGCTACCTATTGAAAGAACGCCCAGACGAAAACCAAGGCGGTATGTTCGCCGATGATGCCCCGCTCCCCGCAGATTTCGGTATGGCGCCAGACGAGCCCACATTTCGCCGCGTCGCATCAGGCGGGCATCCAGAATTCATGAATATCGAGCGCGCCTATGACAGCTCAACCAATAAATATAAAGATAACGTACCCGTTGATGAAATCCGTAAGGTGCCGGGCTTCCTGCGCATGACATCATCCAATGGTGGCTGGCGCGTCGTGATCATTGATGACGCCGACACCATGAACCGCAACGCGCAAAATGCACTGCTAAAGGTATTGGAAGAGCCGCCAAAGAAAACCGTACTTATTCTTGTCACCCACAGGCTGGGCGCACTTATCCCAACCATTCGCTCCCGTACGCAGCTCATTCATTTCCAGCCGCTCAAGGAACATAATCTCGCATCACTGCTGCAGGAGCAAAATTACGGCCTTCATGCGGAAGATCTCAAAACCCTAGCGCAACTTAGCGAGGGCAGTATCGGCAAGGCCGTTGAATATGTGGAGCATAACGCGCTAGAGACCTTGAGCGAGATATTAGAGCTGCTCAGCAAACACCCAAAATGGGATTGGCCATCCATTCACGCCATTGCCGATAATTTGGCAGGACGCGGACAGGACCAAAACTACAAAACCTTCACCGATTTGTTTAAATGGCTGTTTGCCCGCCTATGCGTTATCAAGGCGCGCAACATAAACGCGGATCAGCTGATCCTCAATAGCGAAGCGATCAAAGGCCTCGTCACAAATTCTTCGCTTGAACAGCTCCTCGAAATCTGTGAAAACCTACACAAGCACTTTGATAAGGTGAAATACGCAAACCTCGATAAACGCCAAGGGGTTTTAGGGGCGTTTTCATTAATTAGCGCATAATTTTACTTAAGTAACGAACAAGAGTTCAGGAGTCATAATGGCTAAACCGCCTTTCTACATCACCACCGCTATTTCCTATACCAACGGCGCGCCGCATTTAGGGCACGCCTATGAAGGCATTTTGACCGACGCTATGGCGCGCTTCAAACGCCTTGATGGTCATGATGTGCATTTCCTGACCGGTACGGACGAACACGGCGAAAAGGTCATGAAAACCGCAGAAGAAAACGGCATAACCCCGCTGGATTTCGCCACGCAAAACGCCAATGGCTTCATTGAAATGACAAAGATGCTGGGCATGTCCAATGACGACTTCATCCGCACCACGGAAGATCGCCATTATAAATCCGCCCAAGCCATCTGGAAAAAGCTGAAGGATAAGGGCGACATCTATCTCGGTAAATACGAAGGCTGGTACTCCGTCCGCGAGGAAGGCTACTTCACTGAAGATGAATTAACCGACGGCGAAGATGGGGAAAAGCTATCCCCCAATGGCACACCCGTTAAATGGGTGGAGGAAGAAAGCTATTTCTTTAAACTCTCCGAATATACAGACAAGCTGATCGCCTATTACGAGGCACATCCTGAATTTATGCAGCCCGAAAGCCGCCGCAACGAAATCATGAGCTTCGTAAAGCAAGAAGGGGGCTTGCGCGATTTATCCGTATCCCGCCACAAAGACCGCCTTAGCTGGGGCATCCCCGTGCCGGACGATACAGACCACGTGATGTATGTCTGGCTGGACGCGCTAACCAACTACATCACCGCAATCGGATACCCGGATGAGGATGGCGAGCAATTCAAAAAATATTGGGGCGATAACGAAGATGTCTTCCACGTTATCGGCAAGGACATCACGCGCTTTCACTGCATTTACTGGCCCGCCTTTTTAATGGCGGCCGACATCAAACTACCCAAAACCGTATTCGCGCATGGCTTTATAAATGTACAGGGCGAGAAAATGTCGAAATCAATCGGCAATGTTTTATCACCAAGCGCCATGGTTGAAACATACGGCCTAGATCAAATTCGTTATTTCCTGATGCGTGAAATATCACACGGTAATGATGGTAACTTCAGCCACGAAACCGCCGTGGAGCGCATGAACGCCGACCTCGCCAACGGGATCGGTAATTTGGCGCAGCGCACGCTGTCTATGATCTACAAAAATTGTGATGGGGCAATCCCAGATCACGGCGAATTTACCGAAGCGGATTGTGGCTTAATGAATGAGGCCTATGCCCTGCGGGATCAAATGAACGTGCATGTTAAAAAATTCCATATACATCGCGCCTTGGAAGACGTTATCAAGGTCATTACAGCAGCCGATGGATATATCGACGCCGCCGCGCCGTGGAAGCTGAAAAAAGAAGATCCAGAGCGCATGAAAACTGTGCTGTACACATTAGCCGAAGCCATACGTTGCATTGCGATCGCTCTCAAGTTTGTAACGCCAACTGGTGCAGATAAAATACTGGATCAACTAGAAATAGATAAAGATGAGCGGTTATTCAGCCACGCAAACGATAAATACAAATTGAAGCCCGGCACCGCAATCGAAAAGCCAGAGGGCGTATTCCCGCGGCTAGAACTAGAAGAGGCCGCATAACGATGTGGATCGACTCGCATTGCCACTTAACGCATGAACGCTTCGGTGATGAATATACGCCCGAACAATTGGTGCAAAACGCGAAGGAAGCCGGCGTGGAGGGGATGCTCAATATATCCTGCCAAATAACGGGCGACTTTCCCACCGTTCTGGCGACAGCCGAGAAATTCGAGAATGTCTGGTGCACCATCGGCACGCACCCCCACGATGCAGGGCGCGAAGGTGAAAAGGCCATATCGCAAGAAACCTTGGTCGAAATGGCGCGTTCAAATCCAAAAATCGTGGGAATAGGGGAGACAGGTCTGGATTATTTCTACGACAATTCCCCGCGCGATGATCAGGAGGCATCCTTTCGCAAACACATACGTGCCTGCATCGAAACCGAAATGCCCATCATCATACATGCCAGAGACGCCGACGAAGATGTCGCCCGCATCATGTTTGAGGAGGAGGGGGCAGACACCGCGCTCACCGGCGTTATGCATTGCTTTAGCTCAGGCAGAGCGCTGGCCGAGGCCGCGCTAGATTTCGGATTTTACATTTCATTCTCCGGCATCGTGACCTTTAAACAGGCGCAAGAGCTACGTGATATCGCAAAAGACGTGCCGCTGGATCGCATATTGGTTGAAACAGATGCACCATTTCTAGCGCCCATGCCGCACCGCGGAAAAACCAACCAGCCCGCGTACGTGACGCGTACAGGCAGCGTACTTGCCGAGGTTCACGGCGTAGAAGATAGCGTTATCGCCCAGCATTCAAAGGATAATTTCTTCAAATTATTCAACAAAGCGCAGCCATCATGACGCTTAAAATTACAATTTTAGGCTGCGGTAATTCAACGGGCGTGCCCGCCATTGGTAATTATTGGGGGCAATGCGACCCAAGCGAGCCAAAGAACATCCGCACGCGCTCCAGCATCGTCGTACAAAGCGCAAAAACCAACATCGTCATCGATACCGGCCCAGATTTCAAAGCACAGCTGAATAGGGCGGATATAAACCATTTAGACGCAGCCTTCTTCACCCACGCCCATAGCGACCATGTTGCTGGTATAGAAGATTTGCGCGGCCTCGTTTTCCGCATGGAACAATCCACCATGCCCATCTACGCCAACCACGAGACCATCGAAGAATTAGAGCATAAATTCGCCTATCTATTTAATGGCGGCAAGGCCGAAATATATCCACCAATTTTAGAAGCGCATACGCTAGAGCCTAATCAATTCGGCGCGCTGCAAAGCTTTGGTGATATTCAATACACGCCCTTCATCCAAGACCACGGCACATGCGAAAGCATCGGTTATCGCTTCGGCGATTTAGCCTATAGCGTTGATATATTGACGCTAGATAAAACCGCGATTAACGCGCTTAAAGGGATAAAAACGTGGGTTGTTGATTGCACAGGATACCACAGCGACACAAACCCCGTTCATGCGAATCTAAAGACTATATATGCGTTAAACGAAGAAATTCAGGCACAAAAAATCTACTTAACCAGCCTCAGCCTTGGTATGGATTATCAAACGATGATCGGAGAATTACCAAACGGATATGCGCCCGCCTTTGATGGGCTAGAGCTTATGGCTAAAGTGCAGGCGGACAGTACGGGCGAATAAAGTCTGCATCTGGCACACACTCAACTTGCTGCAATGTAATGCTGTCAAAGATCACCTCGCTAGAGCGGCCATTCACTTCAATAATAATATCGCCCGGTTCATCAAAACAGTGAACCGCATAATCAAAGACATCATCCTGAACATATGTTCGCGCGCTCGTCCATTCCCCTGGCGCGCCAGCAAAATATTCCTTGCGAGGAGGGGAGCCATTAACGCTGACGTAATAATCATTATGAAGATCTGTGCGCGCCTCTTGTTCAGCCAATTCTTCGGCCGTTGCGCCTTCTGCGGCTAATTCAGCCAGCTCGTCCGGTGACGCGCCATCATATTCACGATAAGACGTTATATTAACCAAGTAACAACCAGCTTCAGGAATAGTAAATGTGTATTCTAAAGGCGGATTTGGCGGTGGCCCGCTGTAATAATCGTCGCCCATCCACTGATAATATCCTGTGCCAGTATAGCCGGGAATAGTGTCAAAGAACTGCCAATCACCGGTGGGCGGAACGCTCTCTGCTTCAATGAGAATATCAACACCCGTAAGCGTATAAAGCGTTTCAAATGGGGGTAAGTCAAAGCCAGCGCCCGGTATATAGCACTCGCCAGTCTCATGATCGAAAACCTCACGCGGATCAACATCAACCAACTCGCCTAGAAAGTATTTTTCGTCATCAATAATTTCAAGATAAGGCTGTGGCTCGGCGTCGATAGCTTCGGCCTGCGCAAGCTCATCATCTGGAAATTGCTGCTCTATATCTGCTATAAAGGCATCTAAAATGTCTTTTGCATACTCTTGCTCGCACTCAGTAAGGCTTTCAAGCGCCTCATATATACCAAGTAATGATTGTGTGATTTCGGCTGGAATTTCGTAATCAGGAAGCTCATCATCAGTTATCGGCGTATCATCAATCACATAGGTCGGTGGAATATTGGTTGGTGGCGCGACCGGAAATTCATAATTACCGCCGCCGCCACAAACATAATCACCAGACGCGGCCCAGCCACAGCCTTGTGCAAAGGCTATACTTGAGAAAAGTAAGGCAAAGCTCGAGATAAATAATATTGTGAGCGCTGTTATTCTCAAGAAAGTCTGCCTTTTGCTAAATTATTTAACCCGTAAGCTTTATTATATCTGAAAACAGGAAATATATACAAACAGAACTATGAGAGGCATAATACTATGAATGTATAACCCCCCTAAGATAACACACTTTAGTTTACATAATATACATTATCACTCTTTTATTTGTGCTATTTAACCCATCCCTATCTTATGATCCATCAACACCAAATAACGAATTAGAAAACAAAATGAAAAATGTAGCGCCCCCATATAATATAAATGATCTAATCAAAGTCATGGCGAAGCTGCGCGACCCCGATGGTGGCTGTCCGTGGGATTTAGAGCAAGATTTCAAATCTATTGCGCCCTACACAATTGAAGAAGCTTACGAAGTCGCCGACGCGATAGAACGCAGCGACATGGCAAACTTACGTGAAGAACTGGGCGATTTGCTCCTACAGCCCATATATCACGCCCAAATGGCTAGGGAAGCCGGAGAATTCGATATAAATGACGTTATAAACGATATCACGGCCAAAATGATCCACCGCCACCCACATGTCTTTGAAGATACGGCCGCAAATACCGCTGATGACGTAAATAAGCTCTGGGATGAACGAAAAGCACTAGAAAAGGGCGAAAACACACCCAAAAGCGCGATAGACGGCGTCCCAAAGAGCTTCCCAGCGTTATTAAGAGCGCAAAAACTACAGAAAAAGGCCGCCCAAACGGGCTTTGAATGGGATAATTTAGAAGATGTGCTCGATAAGCTGCAAGAAGAAATTGGAGAACTGAAAGTCGCCCTTAAAAACGATACAATAAAGGAGCAAGAGGAAGAATTTGGCGATATTCTCTTTGTTCTCGTCAATTTCGCCCGCAAAATCGGCATAAATTCAGAAACAGCTTTGCGCAAGTGTAACGCTAAATTTGAAAGCCGTTTCAAGGGCATGGAAGATGATGTTAAGAAATTAGATTTAAAGACACTTAATGACGCATCTTTGGACCAAATGATCCAACTTTGGAACGATCAAAAGATCAAGTAAAAGCTATAAATATTGTTCTATATCAATGTCTTTGAAGATTAGATTAAGGCTTTGCTTCCAGTTATCCTCGCTAGAGGTCACAATTAAGCCCGCATAGTCATCTTGCGGCGTATAGGGCTTATTATCCCACTTCGCCACATAACCACCCGCCTCCTCTACGATCAAACTGCCCGGCAGATGATCCCATGGCTTTAACCTAGAATAAAGCGCCAGATCAGACTGACCACGGGCAATACGGGTATATTCATGCGCTGCACACCCCAAAGACGTGCTGTCATTAAATGCGCCCATGGCTTCTTTGATCTTTGGCTGAAGCTCTTTTGGGAAATAGCGATAATTAATATGCGCCGTCATATCAGCAATATTGCTGCGCGGCGCAATATTCAGGCGCCGATCACCCATATAGGCACCAGAGCCCTTCTCACTTATATAATGCGTTTCGCCCAAAACATCGTAAATCCAGCCATATTGTGTCACGCCGTCAATAATGCAGGCCAGCATAATGCCAAACTCGCGCTTCCCACGAACAAAATTATGCGTGCCATCAACGGGATCAACGATCCATATCTTCTGGGATGTGTCTTGAAGGACATCAATATGGCTGTCACCACGCGATATACCCTCCTCCCCAATGACAATGGAACCCGGAAGCAAGTCTGGCAGGGCGCGCTCAAGATGCGCCTCAACATCAATATCCGCCTGCGTCACCAAGTCACGCGGGCCCGTTTTCGTTGAAATTTCATGATCCTTCAGCTGTTTATAACGCGGCAAAACATAAAGCGACGCGCACTCCGCCAGTATATCAGCAATTTTTTCGGGATTAATAACAGCCATCAAGAAGCAGCTTTCGCGGAATAAGAAAAACGTGATTGAAACTTATCTATATCTTCAGGCTCAATCATAACATCTAACTCAATAGTTGCGCCATCATCTTTGCGACTCAAAACCTCAGCATGTTCATACAGCCAAGACAGCGCCTTACCATCAACCGCATTAATGTGGAAGCATTCCTGTGTGCGCGCCGCCGCAATCACATCAACAACCTTGCCCAGCAACTCATCAAGCCCCTGCCCGCTCAGCGCCGAAATCACAGCGATATTATCAGAGAACTTAGCGTCACGCACAAAGTCAGCGCGGCGCTCCTCATCTAGCATATCAACCTTGTTATAGGCCTCAATTATGCGCTCATCACTTTCATACTCAATGCCCAAACTTTTAAGAATATCAACCACGTCCTGCTTCTGCGCGCGCCAATCTGGACGCGATACATCAATCACATGCACAATCGCATCGCCGTGAATGGTCTGCTCTAGGGTCGCGCGAAAGGACGCCACCAAATGCGTTGGCAAATCAGAAATAAACCCCACCGTGTCCGACAAGATCACCTGCTGATTATTCGGAAGGTCAAAGCGGCGCAAAGTCGGGTCAAGCGTCGCAAATGGTAAATCCTCTGCAAACACATTAGACTCGGTCACAACATTAAATAACGTAGATTTTCCGGCGTTCGTATACCCAACAAGCGCCACAATAGGCAGTGGAATGCGCGCGCGGCTATGGCGACCAAGCTCACGGGTGCGGCGCACATTATCTAATTCTTTTTTCAATCTGGTAATGCGATCACCAATCATCCGGCGATCAAGCTCAATCTGCGTTTCACCGGGGCCGCCAATAAAGCCCGTTGCACCGCGCTGGCGCTCCAAATGAGTCCAAGACCGCACAAGACGGGAGCGCTGATAATCAAGGGCGGCAAGCTCAACTTGCAGGCGCCCCTCCTTGGTTTGTGCGCGCGCGCCAAAAATCTCAAGAATAAGGCCGGTGCGGTCAATAACTTTCGCGCCCCATGCTTTCTCTAAGTTGCGTTGCTGAACGGGGCTTAGAGGATGATTGAAAACAACAACATTGGGCTTTAATTCTTTAATTTCCTCGCCAATTTCATCGCGCTGCCCCTTCCCTATAAAGGAGCCCGCCTGAATGCGCGAAACGTTCAAAACCTTCGTTTTACACACCTCAAGATCAATCGCCCGCGCCAGCCCTTGTGTTTCTTCCAACACATATTCAAGCGCGCGCAAAGAATTGCCTTGCGACTTTATTTCAGGATGAATGATATAGGCGCTCTCTAGATCTGTGTCTTGGGGAGCTTCAGGAGTGTGTTTTGACATGCTTAGTTATATATACTGCCGCGCTTAGAAAGCAAAAGCATTTAAAGGAATAGAGCGTCGTTTATTCTTCTTCGGCCGCACTATCGCCATCATCTGCATCATCACCGTCATAAAGGCTCAATGGCCCGCCGGGCATAATGGTTGAGATAGCGTGCTTGTAAACAAGCTGCACGTGTGATTCTCGGCGAAGTAAAAGACAGAAATTGTCAAACCACGTTACAACGCCCTGCAATTTAACACCGTTAACCAAAAACACAGTGACAGACATTTTCTCCTTACGGATCTTATTCAGAAAAACGTCTTGTACGCTTTGAAACTTTTCAGCCATTTAAATTCACCCTAAAACATTATTTTTATTGTCAGCGCCCCTAAAGCTCAGGCGCTTATAGGTCTCATTAATAGTTAATTTCCGCTGTATTGCAACATAAAATCAGACAGAGCAAAACAATTATCGGCCACCACATCGGGCTCGGTTTTCAAAATATCATTGCCCACCTCGCCCTCATGATTGATATACACAAAAGGTGAACCGGCATTTTCGGCGCATTTTTGATCAATAATCGTGTCACCCACATACCAAATGTCTTCTATGGGGCCATCAATCTCAGCGCGTTTCAAAGCTAAAATCAAAGGCGTCGGCGAAGGCTTGTCCTGCTCGGCTTCCCGCGCCCCAACAACGGAAACAAGAAAAGAGCGCCAACCAAGATGATTAATCTCGGCGTTCACAAATTCTGATTTTTTATTGCTAACCACACCAATTTTTATGCCCAAATCATGAATGGTTTGGAGAAGCTCATATGCGCCATCCATCGGCTCAAGCAAGGTCTTGTGATTATTGATTACGAAATCTTCAAATAACCCGCGCGCCTCCTCGGCTCTATCTGCATAAATCGCTGGATATATTTCCTCGCGGGGTTTGCCGAAATATTGCTTAAAACCGCCCTTTTCAAATAACGGCATCCCAAACTTACCCAGCACATCATTATGCGCCTGCTCTAGGAAAGAAAAGCTATCGACCAATGTACCGTCCCAATCAAAAAACATGGCATATGGTTTTTTTAAATTTTGATTGCTCACTATAGCTCTACCTTTTCTATTTCAATCGCCTGCCCATAAATCTTCTCCGCCGCCGCGCGGTAATGGGGCGTAACGTCACTGACGTAAAACTGCGCCAATCCATTGCGTGAAATCTTGTCGCTATATTCAGGGTGGCGCGCCAAATAATTTTCTAGCTTGGCGGGAATGATTTCGTCCTGACACAGAAGCGTCACACCATCCCCCACGATTGTTTTTATTTTATCCTTGAGCAAGGAATAATGCGTACAGCCAAGTAGCAAGCACTCAACTCCAGACGTTTTTAGCGGCGCCAAATAATGCCGCAAAACATCATCCACCCATAAATCACCGCCATTTTCAATCAGCGGCACAAGAAGCGGCGTAGCCTGCTGATCAAATTTTATATCGGGAGAGATCTTGGTTAGCTCTTCATGAAACACATTTGAGTTAACTGTATAATTGGTAGCGATGAGCCCCAGCTTATCAAAGCCCTTATCAATCGCCGCCTCTAACGTGGGAACAATAACGCCCAAAACATTACGGCCGGGATGCGCCTTTGGCAAATATTCCTGCTGTAACTTACGAAGCGCGGTCGCACTCGCCGTATTACACGCAATGATCACAAGCGCACAATCTTGGGCAAACAGGAAATCAATCGCGCGCTTCGTGAATTCAAAAATAGAAGTTTCTGAACGATTGCCATAGGGCAGACGAAGCGTATCACCCAAATATACAATATCCAGATCAGGCATATGTGCCTGAACCGCTCTTGTCATTAAAAGCCCGCCCAAACCAGAGTCAAAAATACCTAGCTTCATA
>CAKZMN010000060.1 GCA_937128575.1 uncultured Alphaproteobacteria bacterium
CGAAGGGGGGGGGGGAGGAATTCAGTGATTTTCTTACCCGCCTCACGCGCCCCGATATAGGTTTTGGAGGACACGATTTTGGTGAGATAGCGGCTCATCGCGCCGACGGGTGGGGCGATGGACATTTCATTGTCATTGAGGATAACGATGAGGCGCGAATTCATGCTGCCTGCGTTGTTCATGGCTTCGTACGCCATGCCTGCGCTCATCGCGCCATCACCGATCACGGCAATGACGCTGTTGTCGCCCTGATCCAGATCACGGGCAACCGCCATGCCGAGACCAGCGGATATTGATGTGCTGGAGTGGGCGGCGCCGAAGGGGTCATACTCGCTCTCGCTGCGCTTGGTAAAGCCGGACAGGCCATCCTTTTGACGCAAGGTGTGCATGCGCGCGCGGCGACCAGTTAGAATTTTATGGGGATAGGCCTGATGCCCCACGTCCCAGATGATGCGATCATCCGGCGTATCGAACACGGCGTGCAGGGCAACGGTCAGCTCCACCACGCCAAGGCCAGCGCCGAGATGCCCGCCTGTGCCAGCCACGGCAGCAACCATATCGGTGCGCACTTCATCGGCGAGTGTGGCAAGCTCAACGTCGCTGAGCGCCTTCATGTCGGCGGGGCTGCCCACGCGGTCTAGGATCGATTGTGGATCTGGCGCGTTTTGCGCATCGCTGTTGAGTTTTTCTGTTGCCATGATCCCGCTGTTTTACAGCTTTTATGGTTAGAAAGGCAAAGTATTTCTAGCTATTTTTTGAATTTTTCCTTATTACGACAAACTATGTCACGGGCGGTAGGGAACATATTCACGAATAAGCTGCGTAGTTTGAATGCAAGATTTAACGATTTGGCAGAGAACGCGCGCCTGAGCGCGGGTGAATCTTTGTCACAATTAGCGTATGCACCACATGAAATAGCGGCCCCCTATATTGCGCTGCGGGATGGTCGAAAAATTGCCAATCTTATGCTCTGGAAATTAAACCAAAAGTTTAGTGAAGCCTCCCGCGTAACGCTGCCTGCGCGCATTGAAATTGATCGACAATTATTGGGCGCTCCGCATGAGATTGCCGCGCCGTATATAGCGCTGTGCAAGGGGAGTGAGTTGAGTTCTAAATTTTTCGACGCCGTTCAAAGGCAGCTAAAATATTTGAACAATAACGCGGAGAAGAGCACCAAGGTGATGTTTCTTAGCGGCACGGTTGTTGGTGATTTAGGGCTGGTTGATGAGGTTATAAAAGGCTTCACGGATTGGGACGTGAATATCCCCATTATTGATGATTATGGTTTTGAAGTTTTCTTGGCCGCCAAAGCGTTTCAGGGCGTGAGTATCGCGAAATTCATGCTGTATGATTTGAAGCACAGGCCGAGTATAGTTCAAAGCGAACCTGAAGACCTTCAAATAAATTGACATAATAATAGCCCGTGTGCTAATACCTTCCTCATGAGAAAAATTGATTTTACAGATGCGTTTAATAAAGCCACTGAAGCTTTGAAAAGGCTTAAGAGTGAATTTACGCAAGTGGTTGACGCTGTGATGGATCCTGAAAAAACGTCTTGGATAACTAAAGGTTTTGTAGGGGCGGGCGTGATTTCTGGAGCGTTCAATATTGCGTCTGCGTTGCATATTGGTGATATGCATTTTGATAATGTGTTTGCGACTGTGATGTGTCTTGTGGCTGGGGGAATGTCTTATTATGTAGACCGCGAAGCGGCGAAGGATAAGGAGGCGTTTGAACGCCAGTTTCCCCCTGTTGAAGAGCTGCAAAATAGAGGTCAGCGAGATCAGAAAATTTCAGAAATTATTGGCGCGCTTAAAAATAATGCAGCCATGAACGAGCGTGATGCGCCTAGGCCGCATAAGTTATAAAATTCTACATGGAGATATGGTTGTGAAAAGTCTGTTTAATATTGCCGTTAAGGGTGTTGAGGATATAAGGGAAGCTTCGCTAGGGGCCAAATTTGATGTGGGGCTTAGTGTTTCCTGTTTGGCGCTTGCGATGGTTGATATGGTTAGGGGGGATGATCCAACATTCTCCCTGTTGGCAGCATATGTTATGGCTGATTCTGCTTATGACTCTATAGCAGGCGATAAGGAAAGACTTCGCCTTGAAAAAAATCAGAAGATTTCAGAAATTATTGGCGCTCTTAGAGACAGTGTGGCCATGAATGATCATGATGCACCCACCCCCAATACTTAAAGTCGTAAGCTTAAGCCCGTCTTCCCAACACATATTGCGCTAGTTCTTCCAACATTTTGGCGCGGCCATTGAAGATTTTTAGGTGGCGGATGGCTTGTTCGATGAGCATTTCTGCGCGTTCTTTTGCCTGATCTTTACCCATTGTGGATACGAAGGTGGCTTTGCCGGCTTCCTCGTCCTTGCCGGTGTCTTTGCCGGTGTCCTGTGGATCTGCCTCAACGTCTAGGATGTCGTCAGTTACCTGGAACGCTAGACCGAGGTCACGGGAATAGTTGCGTAGTGCCTTGCGATGCGGGTCGTCTGATTTGCCCAAGATGGCGCCAGCCTCACAAGCGAAGGTCATGAGCGCGCCGGTTTTCATGCGTTGCAGGCGTGAAATTGTACCAAGGTCGAATTCTTCGGTTTCACCGATAAGGTCGAGCATTTGCCCGCCAACCATGCCACCACTACCAGAAGCCACGGCAAGTTCACGAACAAGTTCGCAGCGCACACGTGGGTCTTCATGTGTTTCGCGCTCACCCAAAACTTTAAAGGCTTTGGTTAGTAGGGCGTCACCCGCCAAAATTGCAGTGGCCTCGCCATATTGTTTATGCACGGTTGGTTGTCCACGGCGAAGCGCGGCATTATCCATGGCGGGCAAGTCATCATGGATTAGGGAGTAGCAATGCATGAATTCAATCGCAGCAGCGACGCGGCGCGCGCGCGAGGAATCGACATTGAACAAAGATGCGGATTGCATAACCAAGAAGGGGCGAAGGCGTTTACCACCGCCCAGAACGCCGTGGCGCATGGCGTCATAAAGGGGCGCTTCGGGGCCATCATGTTCGGGCAACATGCGCTCCATTGTGCGGTTTACCGCATCGGCCATATCGTCCATGGCGGATTGTAATTCGGGGCTCGCATCTCTGGGGCTTGGCATTCAATCGTCCTCTTTTATCTTCTGGCTTCGTTATTCGTCGCTTACGTATTTATATACGCTTCGCTCCTCTTGTCTTGCCAGAAAATAAAATAGTTTGATTGTTATTTTCTGTACAAGGGTAATTCTTATTCTTCGGCATCCAGTGGTTCGGTGGTAATGGATCCATCTTGTTTAACGGTGATTTTTTCACTTTTTACCTCCGCATCGCGCTGATTGCT
>CAKZMN010000061.1 GCA_937128575.1 uncultured Alphaproteobacteria bacterium
ACGGACGCAACTGTTCCCTCCATCAATTTCAAGAGAGCCTGTTGCACCCCTTCACCAGATACATCACGGGTGATGGATGGATTGTCACCCTTACGGCTGATCTTATCGATCTCATCAATATAAACGATCCCGCGCTGTGCACGTTCAACGTTATAATCAGAAGCCTGTAAAAGTTTAAGAACAATGTTCTCAACATCTTCACCAACATAACCAGCTTCGGTCAATGTCGTGGCATCTGCCATGGTGAAGGGCACATCCAAGATGCGCGCCAATGTTTGCGCCAAAAGCGTTTTACCACAACCAGTCGGGCCAGCCAGCATGATGTTGGATTTAGCCAACTCAACATCCGCATTACTTTCCATGTGCTCAAGGCGCTTATAGTGGTTATGAACCGCCACCGATAAAACACGCTTGGCAGATTCTTGCCCAATCACATAATCATCAAGAACTTTTTTAATTTCGCTTGGCGCCGGAACGCCTTCACCTTCACGCACCAGCTGCGTTTTGTCTTCTTCACGAATAATATCCATGCATAGCTCGACACATTCGTTACAAACGAACACGTTCGGCCCGGCAATAAGCTTGCGTACCTCATGCTGGCTCTTTCCGCAGAAAGAACAATAAAGGGTATTTTTTGAATCGCTTGAGTCGGATGACTTACTCATAAAGATTTCCTATTCTTTTTGTATACGATATTGAGTTTCGTAATCTTCAATCTAGCCAAGTGGCATCGGCTCGCGCAAGCCCTTATATTCATGAAATTATTTTTTCCCGTATTAAAGATGCCATATAGGGTCTTTTTATCGGTTTTCTAGCTTGCGCTGCCCTTTGATTATACTATATCTAGGGTATCTAAACGCTTAATTGGTTACGTAAAAACAAAAGATAAAATAATGTCCAGCCCTACAAAAATCCCTGATCTTGATGAACTAGTCGAGAATTTCGCCCTGTTTGATGATTGGGAGGAACGCTATCGCTACCTTATTGATCTTGGTCGCACATTGCCCGCAATGGATGAGGCCATGAAAACTGAAGAAAACTTGGTGCGCGGCTGTACCTCGCGCGTATGGATGCAGTCGTATGTTAAGGATGGCACGTTCCACTTCATCGCCGACAGCGAGGCCCACATCGTGCGCGGCCTTGTGGCTTTGTTGGTTGGTGCATATAACGAAAAATCTTTGGATGACATTGCTGAAATAGACGTTGAAGCCGCCTTTAAAGAAATTGGCCTAGATCAACATCTAAGCCCAAATCGCCGTAGCGGCTTTTTCGCAATGGTTGAAAAAGTTCACGCCCATATCGGAGCGGCGGGCTAGTCCTTAGCTTCTGGCTTTTCTTCTTTGTCACTGTCTTCGCTCGTGCCTTCTTCATCTTCGGCGCTATCAACCTCTGGTTCATCAGTTTTGTAATTTACGCTGCGTAAAATTTCACTGAATAACTTATCCGCGCCTTCGCTTTCGCTGCCGATCATCTCTGCCTCAACGGAAAATGCCGATTCATCGCCAATCCAAAGCTGCGCAATATAAATTGTGGAAGAACGACCAACTTCGCCTTCGCCGACCAATCCGGCTTGCTTGTAATGTTCCTCTTCGCGGAATGACGTGTCATATGTTTTCACAACCGTGTCTTCGGTCATGGCGCGCAGGGTCGCCTGCATCACGTCGCCGCTATATGTTTTGCGAACCTCAGAATTGATCTTGTTGCAAATCACGCGGAAATTCACCGTGGTGTCTAAATCAAACACTTGCGTGTAGCTCACTAGGTCATAACATTTCTCAGGATTATCCTCATCACACCGGCGCGTTTTATACGGCTCTCCGGGAAAGGTAACGCCGAACTCGCAATGCGCGGGGGAATAGACAGATTGCTTCGCCGCTTCTGGCGCTTGGGCAAGGCTAGGCAGGGCAAATAACAAAAAAAATGTTAGTTAAAGAAATTAAAAGAACTAATTTTTAGTGCATTTCTCCACGTAAAGCAGTCTCAAAAACGGTTTTAAACAAAGTGTCCGATACTCCATTACCAAGCATATACATTGCTTTTGCAATGGCCGCCTCCGTTGTAATATCCTTACCACTAATAACTTGCATTTTTCTTAACTGTGTACTAGTCTCATATTGCCCCATTATAACACTACCCCCAGAGCATTGTGTAACATTTATTATATGCAGTCCGTTTTTTATTGATTTTTTTAATCGTTCTAGGAACCAATCTTCTGTTGGAGCGTTTCCAGAGCCATAAGTTTCTAAAATAAGTGCACGCAATCCTTCCGTGTTTAAAACACTATCCAATACCTGGGAGCTTATTCCAGGAAAGATTTTTAAAACGGCAACATTTTCATCCATGTGTTTATGGAACTTTAGTTTTCTATTTTTTT
>CAKZMN010000062.1 GCA_937128575.1 uncultured Alphaproteobacteria bacterium
ATGGAACAGGTCGTGTTCCATCATGCCGATAATATGACCGAACTCAGGGATATAACGGCCAAGGATGCCATAGCGCATCATGCGTAACAGCTCGCGTACCACGCGCGAGCGATTGCGCATCAGCTGCATAAAAATCTGGTTATTATCCGGGTTGCTGCGGTAGGCATCGTCAATCAGATTGCGGTGGTCACGCAGGGCACGGATGGTATCGGAGTGAATGCCTTTAGCCTGCGGTGTTTTCGCCATCAACAGAAATACGCGCAGTAACCAGTCCGGCTCGCGGGCGAATAAATCTTTATCGATTAATTGCAGGTAGCCATTACAGAGAACGAAGTATTCGTTCAGCGTTTCAATTTCATTCTCAATGCGGCTCAAACGATTGGTAACATCACGCGACTGCGCAAACGCGGCCTCAGAAGACATCCCCAAAACAGCCAAAAGGCCCAGGAACATCCAGGCCTTTTGAGATTTAGATTTTAAAAACAAGCGCATCATACCCTAGTCAACTCGTGTAGCAGCGCGGCGATTTTGTGCCCATGCTGTTTCATTTGTACCGGGAACGGCTGGACGCTCTTTACCAAAGCTCACCGTTGTAACGCGGCGCGGATCAACGCCAAGCGCGATCAGGTAATTCTTAACTGAGTTCGCACGACGCTCCGCCAAAGCCAAGTTATATTCGCGCGTGCCGCGCTCATCGGCGTGGCCTTCCACTGTAACATTCAGGCTTGAATATTGGTTAAGCCAGTTGGCCTGACCTTCCAGCAAACCACGCGCTTCCGGCGTAAGGTCATAACGGTCATTACCAAAGAACACACGATCACCAATATTCGTCACCAAATCGGCCTGTGAACCCGGCGCGGGGCCATTCACATCTTCAGCATAAATATCGGAAAGCGGTCCCTGACCAGTTGTAGCAGACGCAGATTGATCCGCGTTCACGCCTTGCGTATCCAGCGTGGCCTCATCATCTGTCGACGAACAGGCAGATACCACAAACATAACAGCAAACATCATTAAATAACGGGCGAACATGTATTTTCTCCTTCATAATTCTAAACTCCTAAGCGCCAAACAAACACAAGCTTGATTCGCTTTTAGAGTGCCTCCATTAATAAGCCCTTGCGCGCCCCCATGCAAGGCCAGAAAAAGCCTTTGAAAACTTTATGCGCATCTGTTTTGGATGTGGCCCAACCGCCCCTAATTCAGCTTTTGTTGTAATTGCCGCAAAATCATCAAGGCCTCTTGCCGATCTCGATTTGACGGCGCGCGCTCCACATAGGCCTCCAGCGCATCAATCGCTGATTTGGTTTCATCCACCTTTGCAAATAAAACCCCCGCATCCAAAAGCAAGCGATACTCATTCGGATCAATCTTACGCATCTGCTGCACAACCTCCAGCGCGCCCTTGTAATCCTCACCCTCAATCTGTCTGAACTTGATGTTATTTTGCAGGCGCATCAATATCGCGCGGTTGCTGGCGGGCTCAAAATAATCGGAAGACAGCTCCGCCTCCTCGCCCAGCGCGGCCTTAATCATAAAACGTAAATCCGCCGCGCCCAAAACCTTACAATCGTTAAACGGGTCAAACAAAAGGCGTTCGCCATCACGCTCCAGGCGGCAAATAAAATGCCCCGGCACATCTAGCCCCGCAACCTGCCAACCTTGGGCCCGCGCAATGTGGATATATAAAATTGACAAACTAATCGGGATGCCGCGCGCGCGATCAATAACGCGGATCAGATTTGAGTTTTGCAAATCATCATATGTTTCTTGATCGCCCATATAACCATGCTTATCGGCAATCACATGCTTCAGCGCCGCCAGCTGCGTGCCCGCATCCTCGTCCGCGCCCGCCTCAACCAACTCCAGATAACGCACACCAACTTCCGCGCTTAACTTAGCCATGTGATGAAAATATCGATCCGTCGAAATACCGGCCTGCGCAATCGCCGCCAGCGCGATGCCCGCGCGCGCCAAATCTATGTCGGCGTCTTGCAGCGAAGAAATTTGTTCCAGGTAATCATGCGAATTAAAACTCATAAAAAAGAGCGTAGCAAAATTCTACGCTCTCGCCAGTCCTTAATTTTTAAACGCGCCGCAGAACCTAACGGTTAAGCTCCGCCAAATGGTCACGCACCGCCACGTAATGATCCTTATTGAAAAGTCGCGTAGAGTGCGCCCCATTATTCGTTGCCTTACCTACAACCCCCAACAAACCCGCAAGCGTTATAGAATATGAAAGCTTATTATCTTTAGGGACAAACCGTTCCTCGGGCATCTCACTACCATTACGTTTCAGGCCCGCATCCACAGTAATTTTGAAAACGTCACTCAAGCTATGGTTTTTTAATAAACCGCCCTTTGCCGAACCTTCATTCGATACAAAATCAAAATAAAGGTCACTGATCAACCGACCATTAATCCTATTAACGTTCAATCCTTTATCTGGAGTAACGCACTCCTTCAAAGGGCGCATAAAAACGCTTTTCCTCATCAGCCCTTTTTTATTAAACACCTGCTTCACCAGACACGGTAAATCATCAGCGCGTTTACCGGCGGTTTGACCACCACCTTTTTTACCAAAAGCCATAACAGCTATCCTTCTACATAAATCTTAATTACGAAGAAGGGTTATAGCTATGGAAAACAAAACTGTCAAGAAAACAGGCTTTTGGTGCTTAAATTAAGACAAAAAACCTAAAACTAGTTCATTTGCTGACGATCAACGGGCTGCAACTGAATGGGCGCGCCATCATCAATGGGTGGGTTGTTATCGATGTACGCCGCATTCGCCGCCGCTTCATCCGCACTCAATTGCCCAGAGGCAGAAGCGGGCGCGCCAGAGCTAGTCGCCGCATTATCCGGCTGATAATCATCAATCTGCTCACCCGCCAACTTCACGTAGCTCACAACGCGGCGAACGTCACCAATGGTGCGCGCACGTTCAATAACGCGGTTAAGCTCGGCTTGGTTTTGTGCAACGCCCATCAAATAAATTGTGCCCTGCACCGTATCAATCGTGTAATTGATCGATTGTACATCACGATCAAACGTAATGCCCGTGCGCAAACGCCCAGATATCCACGCGTCGCGGGCAAACCCCATAATGCCGTCGCTTTCCGCAACCGCAATTTCATTAATCACCTGTTTCACGCCCTTGGGCTGCCACGCTAGGCGCACGGCCTCAACGCGGTGTTCTGGGTTCTGCACAACGCCGGTCAATAAAACGCGGCCCTGATTAACCGTCATATCCAGTTTGGTAAACGCCTCAACGCTATAGGTAAACCACGCATCATTAATTTGTGTTTGAATACGAAGATCACTCGCCGCGCGCGAAAGCCCGCCCTCCTGAGACGCTGCAATGCCCGCCTTCGCCGCAACGCCAGTCGCAAGACCAACCATTGTGCAAGACGATAAAACCAGACCAGAAACAAGAACCAGAGGGAGATAGATGGGCTTCATAATGACACCTTAAAGAATAAATATAAAAATCGCGCTTGAAGAATCTGAAATGATTAAACGCAAGAACGCTATTATGACCGCGCTTGCCATGCATTGTCCAGATGCGACAACAAAAAAGGGAAACTCATCCGCAGGGCAATCACATCAAAACGCACACTATAATCTGCATATTCCGGATGAACCGCTAAAAAATGAAGCT
>CAKZMN010000063.1 GCA_937128575.1 uncultured Alphaproteobacteria bacterium
GTTTGCATTGCTTGGTAATGAACAGATGGCTTCCTCTGAAGAGTTTGTATCTTGGAAGGTAAAACACGAAAAAATGATAAAGGCTTATCGTAATCGAGAGTTTGAGGAGGCCTTTGCTCTGGCTGACGCATGCAGAATGATGGAAGTGTCTAGTTTGGATAAGGTCTATGATTTGTATGGTGAGCGCGCAACAGCGTTGATAAAAAACCCGCCATCCGAAGATTGGGATGGTGTTTTCGAGGCTCTAACGAAATAAACTACTTAAAATTCGATAGTGTCGGCTTGAGCGATGAATTTGGTAACGTCAGCCTCGGGCATAGGACGAGCAAAATAATATCCTTGCGCCATATCACACCCTAATTCTTTCAAAGACTTTGCTTCTTCTTGATGCTCAACGCCTTCAGCAATAATTTTCATCTTCATGTTCTTGCCAAGGCCGATAATCGATTTTACAAGCGCCATGCTCCCTTCATTGCTATGCATATCGCTAACAAAGCTGCGGTCAATCTTCAAAATACCGATAGGGAAATAATTCAGGTAGCTTAGTGAAGAATACCCGGTGCCAAAATCATCAATGGAAATATCCATGCCGGCCTTACGGCACATATTTAGTGTTTCTCTAGCGTGGTCCGGTTGATCCATAAGCATCCGCTCGGTAATTTCAATATGGAGTTGCTCTGGCCTAACATCGCTTTCGCTGATTGTTGTGTAAACGCTATCTACAAAGTTCTCCGCTACAAAATCACGGCTTGAAAAATTTACACTCATAAATAAATCACGGTCACGCCCTGTGCGCTGCTCCATCCGGCGCAATGCTTTGCATGATTCTTTAAGGGCCCATTCGCTGGCCTCTACAATCACGCCGCTTTCTTCTGCGATAGGTATGAAAATATTTGGTGAAATAAAGCCGCGCTCTGGGTGTTCCCACCTCATTAAGGCTTCAAATCCAGAAATTTGATGTGTTTGAAGATCGATCATCGGCTGGTAATGCAGTGATACCTCTCCATTTTTAAGGGCCGCACTAAACTCATTGGAAATTTTGATATTTTGAACGGCATCTCCCTTTTCTGCATGAGAAAGCTCAATAACTTCTGCTGGGGGCCAGTTTTTACCTGCGCCGGTAATGTCTGCGCGCGTCAGTGTGTCGCGATAGCGCGTTAATATAACTTGCGTCGTCATGCGAAGAACGGGATCTGTGTTTTCTAGGCGGCGGGCAAAATCTTCAGATGTGATCTCTAAAAGTATGCAATCTTCTACGGCTTTTACTGTGGCTGTTCTGGGGGCGTTATCTACGATGGCCATTTCGCCAATCATAGCCCCGGCGCCGCGTGTGCCAACAGATTGTTGTTTTCCATCTGGCGTCTCAATTACAATATCAACGCGGCCTTCTTCTATAATATATGCGCTTTGTCCGGCCTCACCTTGCTTCATAATTATGTCGCCGGCGCTGAATTTTTTCTTTGAACCCGTTGTTTCCATCTGTTCCACTTAATTTTTTAGATGTCGCTAATTCGTGTATATTGATTATAGAGTAGCCTAGGTTAGCGATTAATTAATGATAAGCGGTTTAATTGTGAAATCAATCGCCAAATATAATCTGTAATTTTTTTTTGCCCGAATGCTTGACAAATAAGCACCGCGCAGGCTAATGTCCGCCCACGTTGCCGATAATTCGGCTTAATTGTTATTAGGATTTAAAGTTATGAAAGTCGTAAACTCTTTAAAATCATTGAAAAAAAGAGATCGTAATTGCCGCGTTATTCGCCGCAAAGGCCGCGTTTACGTGATTAATAAGAAAAATCCACGCATGAAGGCACGTCAAGGCTAGTCTTTTTGCTGCGTATTGCATCACCCTCTTTATATTTTTTAAAAACGGCTTGTTGAAAGATTGTCTTTCCGCAAAAACTATTGGTGCATTGATGGTCTTTGTCTGCTATTACCAGAGGCTTGTAATTCAACATCAGTAAATGAATAAGTGAAATCATGTTTTCAAGACTTTTTGGCTTTATGTCTGCGGATATGGCGATTGATCTCGGCACAGCAAACACACTGGTCTATGTGAAGGATCAAGGAATCGTTTTAAACGAGCCTTCAGTGGTGGCGATATCCATGGTTGCTGGGCGCAAGCAAATCTTAGCTGTCGGTAACGAGGCAAAGCAAATGCTTGGTCGTACTCCAGGGTCAATAACGGCAACGCGTCCTTTGCGTGACGGCGTTATTGCCGATTTTGAGGTTACAGAGGCCATGATTAAACACTTTATTCGTAAGGTTCATAATCGTCGTTCATTTGTATCCCCCAAAATGGTTATTTGTGTGCCCTCTGGCTCTACGGCCGTAGAGCGCCGCGCCATCCAAGAATCTGCAGAAAGCGCGGGCGCAAGCGAAGTGTATTTAATTGAAGAGCCAATGGCGGCCGCAATTGGCGCTGGGCTTCCTGTCACTGAACCAACAGGGTCTATGGTTGTTGATATTGGTGGGGGAACAACAGAGGTCGCCGTTATTTCTCTGGGCGGCATTGTTTATGCGCGCTCCGTTCGTGTTGGCGGTGATAAAATGGATGAAGCCATTATCGCGTATATTCGCCGCGTTCATAACTTGTTGATTGGTGAAGCGACAGCAGAGCGAATCAAAAAAGATATTGGTACAGCTTGCCCACCCGCCGATGGTGAAGGGCGCTCAATGGAAATTCGTGGTCGTGATTTGATGAATGGCGTACCAAAAGAAATTGCTGTGACGGAACGTCAAATGGCAGAAGCACTAGCAGAACCCGTTGGGCAAATTGTTGAAGGGGTGAAGGTAGCCTTAGAACACACTGCTCCTGAACTTGCTGCTGACATCGTTGATAAAGGTATTGTTTTGACCGGTGGCGGCGCGCTTTTGACCAATTTAGATTTTGTCTTGCGTCATGCAACGGGGCTTGCCATTACTTTGGCTGATGATCCGCTATCATGCGTGGCATTAGGCACTGGGCATGCGCTAGAAGAGCGTAAGGCGTTGCGTAACGTTCTTATCGGAACATATTAAGCAATAACCACTATTTCTTAGCTGACCTTTCATTGTCTTACTTGTGGTTTTGGTTTAGGCTAGTGTATTGCGTTTTTAACGTGGAATAATCTTTTAAATACAAAATATAAAGAGAGTGCTTTGAAAAGGCGTTGGTCAAGAAATCTGGCTAAAATTGTTCCCCTACCATGGTTTGGTGGGCATACAGGATTCTTTGTATTAATCGTGGCATCTGTCGCCATGCTGGCTTTCTCTATAATTTCACCTCAAGCGACTAGCGGACTCCGTTCTGGTGTCTCTGATGTATTTGCCCCTGTTTTACAAACGATAGGAAAGCCCGTGCAAGACGCTGCGGTTTTTGTCCGCGGCGTTACTGGTTTGGCTGAGCTTCAGGCTGAAAACACACGCATGCGCGCTGAAAATGAAAAGCTGAGGGATTGGTATCAAACGGCCTTGGTTTTGGACGCTGAAAATAAATCTCTTCGCGACCTCTTGAATGTAAAATTGGAGCCACAAAGCCGCTATATTACCACTCGCATACTTGCAGACTCTGGCAGATCGTTTGTTAAAAGCTTGCTTGTGTCATCAGGCACAAAAGATGGTGTCCAAAAAGGCCAAGCGGTTATTTCAGGCGAAGGTCTGGTGGGGCGCGTAGTAGAAGTCGGAAAAAACACATCACGTATTTTGTTAATTACCGACATAAACTCTCGCGTACCTGTTTTGGTGGAAAACAGCAGCCAGCACGCAATCTTAGCGGGGGCAAATAACAACTTACCAAGCCTAACCCATATCCCCGCAGGTAGTGAGGTGGAGGAGGGCGCGCGCATAGTAACATCAGGCCATGGCGGCTTGTTTGCAAAAGGCACGCCCATTGGTCGCGTTGTTTATGATGAAAGTAAGGCGCCGCGCGTTGAGTTGTTTGCCGATTTTGATCGCATGGTTTATGTTCGCGTAGTTGACAAGCCGCATGATTTAAATCTGCGCGATATTGATACGCAATAATTTTTATATGTTTGAAAGTCGCTAATGAGTTCGTTCTCAACACTTACAGAACGTGCAGATATTGGTCTGCGTATTTCTGTTTCATATATAATGATTTTTTTGCTGTTTATATTGAGCATAGTCTCGGTGTCGCACCCCTTTGCAGGCCTAATTAAAGCTCCGTTTTTTTTGATGACCATCTATTATTGGGGCATATACCGCCCAACTTTAATACCGGCCTGGCTAGTATTCATTGCGGGGTGCATTATGGATTTTCTGAGTGGTTTTCCAATAGGTTTGAACGCCTTTATATTCTTAGTCGTTCAATGGAGCGTCATAGATCAGCGCAGGTTTTTAATGGGGCAATCATTTTTGGTTGTTTGGTAACTAATAATGGCAAATTAGCTGTTAAATCATTTAGGCTTTTGTAACGCAAACGCAGTCCTGGTGAAATTGCTCCACCTAAATATTCGTTTTTTACTGTAATAAAATCGTACGTAATACAAGTACCTGCATCAATAATTAATACATTATTATTGCATTAACAATATGAAATTTAATATATATAAATCAGTTTTTTATACTGATCGCAATTATTCAGTAGTTTGTTCGATTTGCAAAAGGTGTTCTTGCGATAACGATGCGTTACATATCTTCACTGATCATTTGCAATGTGAGGGTAACATCTTTTGACCAATCTTTTTCAATGTTTCCATTGCTTCAGCGGCTTTCACCGGATCAATATCTTTGTATTTTACAAGCTTGGCTTCAGCGGCTTCTTTCGCTTCACGGTGTGATTTCGCTTCACCGTTCAAGCGGCTAATCGTATCGCCAAGAACGCTTTGTTCTTTCCCGTCATTTGCAATATAGATTGGGTTGCCTTTGTCATCTTTTTCAAGATTACCATCAGCATCAACTTTCCAACCATTCTTGTTATCAAATGCAATTGGACGTGCTGCGATTGCCGCCAATGCAGTAAGCGCGGTGCAGTTCATCAAAATAGTACGTTTCATTTTAGTTCCTTTCGGTCATCCAACCGTTGCGCCTTGATCATCCGATACCAGGC
>CAKZMN010000064.1 GCA_937128575.1 uncultured Alphaproteobacteria bacterium
ACCAACACCGCCCACAAGACCCGCTGTCTCATCATTGCGAATAAACAACATCTGATCAGACAAAGCCGCCTCAACAGGAACGCTCTCAATATTCACAATGCGTGGCTCCTTGCCCGTAAACAACGTACCCGTAACGTTACGCGTGCGCTCCTTCGTGGTAACCGTTACATCAATCATAGAGCGCCAATCCTTCGAAGAACCCGTATAACTCTGAGAAATCTCAATGCCGCGCCCTTCCGCAACCTGCATAGCGTTAACCATGTTCACACTATCAATTTGCGCGCCCAAAAGGCTAGCAATCAATACAGATGTAATCGGGTCTGTATTCACCTCTGTCACGCTACCCGCATAGGCAATTTCAATTTTTTGAATGGCGTGATCAGTTATCTGCCCGGCGAAGCTGCCCATTTGTTCAGCGAGCTTCAAATAGGGCTTCAAACGCGGCGCATCTTCGGCAGAAATAGACGGCATATTAAGCGCGTTCGTCACCGCGCCACTGTTCAAATAATCACTCATTTGTTCCGCAACTTGCAGGGCCACATTGACCTGCGCCTCACTTGTGGCGGCGCCCAAATGCGGGGTGCACACAACGTTTTCATGATTAAATAAAACATTATCTGTGGCTGGCTCTACCTCAAACACATCAAGCGCCGCGCCCGCAACCTTGCCCGAATCTAGCGCTTCTTTCAGATCGGCCTCGACAATAATGCCGCCGCGCGCGCAATTAATGATTCGCACATCGTCTTTCATTTTCGCAATCGTAGCTTTATTGATCAAGCCCGCTGTATGCTTGTTCTTTGGCACATGGATGGTGATAAAGTCTGCCTTCGCAAACAAATCATCCAGCTCCACTTTTTCTACGCCAATCTCAACCGCGCGCTCTTCCGTTAAAAACGGGTCATAAGCCGCGACATGCATCTTCAAACCCAGCGCACGGTCCGCGACGATTGAGCCAATATTACCGCACCCAATAACGCCCAGCGTCTTGCCATACAGCTCCGCGCCCATAAAGCGCTTCTTCTCCCACTTGCCCGCATGCGTACTGGCATTGGCCTGTGGAATTTGACGCGCCAGCGCAAACATCATCGCAATCGCGTGTTCTGCTGTTGTAATGGAATTACCAAATGGCGTGTTCATCACCACAATGCCCGCATCCGTGGCTGTGGGAATATCGATATTATCAACGCCAATACCCGCGCGGCCAATAACCTTCAGCTTCTTCGCAGCCTTAATCAATTCAGGGGTCGCCGTAGTCGCGCTGCGCACAGCAAGACCATCATATTCGCCAATAATCTCTAATTGTTCTTCAGGGGACAGGCCAGGTTTGAAATCAACCTCGATGCCTTTTTTCTTAAAAATTTCAACCGCTAACGGGTCCAGCTTATCGCTAATCAGTACTTTCGACATATCTAACTCCTAGTTTTGTCTTGTTTAGGAAAACAGGCGTACAGATGTATAAGTCTTACATGACCATGTAAAGCGGTATTTACGGCAAAGCCAAAACGCTAGGCAGCTTTTTGCTGCTGCGCGACCTTCGCGGTTTCATAGGCATAATTAAGCCACGGCAATAACGCCGCCACATCGCTGGCCTCCACCGTTGCCCCGCACCAAATACGAAGCCCAGCGGGCGCATCGCGGTAACTAGCGATATCATAAGCAACGCCATCACTATCCAGCGGCTTAATCATGCTCTTCACGAACGGCATTTGCGCATCCGCAGACAAAGATTGAAACCAATCGTCGCTAATCTTCAAACAAACTGAAGTGATAGAGCGCGTTTGCGGATCACTAGCCAAGAAATCAACCCACGGCGTTTGACTGACCCACGTGGCAATCGCATCAAAATTACGCTGTGAACGCGCCATAGTTTCACTAAGCCCGCCAATGCTCTCCACCCAATTAAGGGCGTCCAAGCAATCCTCAATCACCAACATAGAAGGCGTGTTAATCGTTGCGCCTTGGAAAATGCTCTCATTCAACTTGCCCTTTTTCGTCAATGTGAAAATCTTCGGCAACGGGCGCGGCGCTTTAAAGCTTTCCAGGCGCTCAACGGCGCGTGGAGACAGAACAATCATCCCATGCGCAGCTTCACCGCCCAAAACTTTTTGCCAGCTCCATGTGGTCACATCAAGCTTGTCCCAAGGCATGTCATAAGCAAACACGGCAGAGGTCGCATCACAAATTGTAAGACCCTCTCGCGCATCGCTAATCCAATCACCATTAGGCACGCGCACGCCGCTGGTTGTTCCGTTCCATGCAAACACAATATCGCGAGCAGGATCGGCCTGTGACAAATCGGGAAGTTCGCCATAATCGGCCTCAAACGCGCGCACATCCTGCATCTTTAGCTGCCCCGTAATATCCTTCAGCCATTGCCCGCTAAAGCTTTCCCACGCAAACACATCCACGCCGCGCCCGCCATCAGCCGGATCACCCAACATCGACCAAAGCGCCATTTCAACCGCGCCCGTATCGGAGGCGGGTACAATGCCAACCCGGTAATCCGCAGGAATGCCAAGGGCGTCGCGCTGCTTTTCAATCACCTCTTGAATGCGCGCCTTTGGGCCGCTTGCGCGGTGCGAACGACCAAGCCAAGCGCCAGATAACGCCTCTAAGTTCCAACCGGGGCGCTTTGCGCACGGGCCAGAAGAAAAATTGGGATTATTCGGTTTTTGCGTTGGCTGCTTCATCGGTAATTTCTCAATACATTACAGTTTAAAGATTATTTGTGGTTCCAGCGATAAGAAATTCCTGCTCTACTGTCCAGAGGTTTTTTAACGAACAAGCGATATTATAACTATGAGTTACGTCATCACATTAGTGGCCGCAAACCACGAAACCGCCCCCCTCGTCAGTCGCCACATTCGTGAAATAGAAGATTTCATGAGCGCACAAAACATACAGCGCACCTGCGCCGATATATGGCTATCACCAAGAAAGGCCGTAGATATAGGCGTTTCTGGCGTACCTTCACGCTTACTATTGCAACAAATGCGCGCCGCGCTAAACTCCAGCGCAATCGACCTGTTTATCAACGACATTGAAAAGCGCCGCAAAAAGCTGCTGCTCGCCGATATGGACAGCACCATCGTCAGCGGCGAAACGCTAGATGACTTGGCTGAATTTGCTGGTCTAAAAGAAAAAATCGCCGAAATAACCGCCCGCGCCATGAATGGGGAGCTAGATTTCCATTCCGCCATCCGCGAGCGCGTTGGCCTACTACAAGGGCTATCAGAAGATTCGCTACAAAAAACTCTGGTCAAGCTAGAGCTAAACCCCGGCGCAAAAAGCTTCGTCGCTAGCATGCGTAAAAATGGATCGCAATGTGTTTTGGTCTCTGGCGGCTTCACATTTTTCACCCGCGCCGTAGCGAAGGATGTCGGATTTCACAAACATCACGGCAACGAACTAGAGATCGAGAAAGGCGCCCTGACCGGTAAAGTCATTGAGCCCATTTTGGATAAATACGCCAAAGTCGAATTTCTGAAACAATATATGCAAGAACTGGGCATTAAAGAGGAACGCTGCATTACCATTGGTGACGGCGCAAACGACCTGCCCATGCTGCAACGCGCCGGATTGGGCATCGGATACAAACCCAAGCCCGCCGTCGCCAGAGAGATTGATAATGTCATTATGCATGGCGATTTAACCGCAGCCCTTTATGCGCAGGGCTATATGGATCAAGATATCGTATAAATTTTACGGCTTTACACCAAATAGAGAAAAAAGTCAGAATCGAAACACTTTGTTAACGCTTTGTTCCTAAAATGAACATCTCGGGCTATAATGCTCTCATCTGCGTATATCTGCGTTCAATCAATAAACCAAAATTATATAGAAAACACTGGGGCTTATATCAAAATGACTTCGCAATGGAATTACGCCGTTACCAATGAAGAGCTGGAAAATCTAATCAATTCATATTGTGTGGATTTCACCAGATTGGCCAAGGCCGGACGCTATGGCCCGATCACAGGGCGCGACCAAGAAATCGACGAAACCATTCTTATTTTGCTGCAAAAGGGACGTAAAAACACCGTTCTTTTGGCCCCCGCTGGCGTGGGTAAAACCGCCCTGGTTGTAGGTTTAGCGCAAAAAATTGCGAGTGACGAAGTACCCGAATATTTACGCGACGCACGACTAATCGAGGTAGAGCTCGCCCGCATGGCCGCCGGAACAAACGGCCCCGCAGAATTCCAAGAACGCTTCATTCCCCTATGTAAGGGCATCGCAGAGCGCTTCCACGATCCGGATCAACCACGCATCATCATGTTCTTAGATGAAATCCACCAAATCATGCCTAGCTGTGAGGGCAGCTCCTACGCCGGCCTATCCGACGTTATGAAGCCCTATCTAACCGCAGGTGACCTAATGGTTATTGGCGCCACTACATTGGATGAATTCCGCACCTACGTGGCGCTTGATCCCGCATTGGATCGTAGATTTCAAAAAGTGTTCCTAAGCGTTCCAAACGTGAAAGAAACCTATAATATTTTAAAGGCGCTACGCCCCGGATTCGAAAAACATCACAAATTAACGATCTCCAATGCCAATTTAATGATGATCGTTCATTTAACCGAAGAACACATGCGCAAGCGTAACCAGCCAGATAAATCAATTATCACATTGGACGCCTCCATGGCTTATCACGTTAAAACACACGGCATTGATCAAGAGGTTGATCTGGAATCAATTTATTACATGGTTGGTCGTGAAACAGGCTTAAACAAACAGGCCCTGCATGATGAGAAAAAAGTGCAGCGCGTGATTAAAGAAATTGCCGCATTGGAAGACGACGAAAAGATGTTTCACATCTAAAATGCTGCAGCATTTCTTCTATTTATGCGCAGCATAAACTTTGAAGCCCTGGCCTTCAAAAATCTTTTCAACTGAGAAGAATTTTTCGTTTAATTTGCGCTCATACGGCAAATGAACATTCGCCACCATGAATAACTTTCCGCGCGGCCTGAGCGACGCATAAGCCGTATCAATAAACGACAATCCAATCATACTGTCCGTTTTATTGCCCTCATGAAATGGCGGATTCATTATAATGTAATCCAATGCTGCAAAGGCTTTGGAGAATGTCGTAAGATCCGCCCAAACAGATTGAGTTGGCGTATCCGCCTTATGATCTTTCAAATTTTCTGCACAAGCCTGCACCGCGCGATAATCCGCATCCACGCAGATCAGCTCTTTAATCTTGGGATAATGCTGCACCAAATGATGCGATAAAAATCCATAGCCACATCCGAAATCTGCAACGCGCCCTTTAATATCATCAGGCAAATTTTGCAGCAAAATTTCAGAACCTCGATCAACCTTGTCCCAACCAAACATGCCCGGTTGCGCGGTAAATTCTCCCGCCGCATTTTTCTGCATTTCACCGCGCGTGATCGCTGCATTTAAAGCGCCCTCATCAATCGAATTTTTTTGCGCCCAAACAACCCGCGCTTTGTTTTTAGAGGCATCTCGCAGGCCCTCAAGGCCAAAACCACTCATGATTTTCTTTATACGTCCGCCGCCCGCAAGATTATCCGCAGCGCAGAGCAATAAACCATCCGGCTTTAAAAGCGCCAGCGCGCGCGCCACCAAATATTGCGCCTCAATCACATTTTTAGGCAGCGCCACCAGCGCATAGTCATAAGCGGCAGTATCAGAAGGGAAATCAGGCGAGGCCTCACACCCCGCCGCCGCAAGCGCCGCAACATAGGGTTTAAAATATTGCTGCATGAATAAATTAGGCGCGCCAAATTCGTTAAGCGCCAGACAAACCTGCGCATTAATGAAAACCCCGCGCGCGTCACCGGGCGGCCTTTCCACAAGGTCGTTATTAAATGGATAAAACACTGTCTGCGCGGCGTTGCTCATGCGCATAAACATGTCCTAATTATTGGGAAATCACAAGATAGTTATTAAGAGCAACGCCTATATAATAACCGCCTGATCGGCAACCAAATTACCATTGGTCACCAGATCGGCCAGAACATCATTCAAACCGCCCTCGACCACCGCAATGGCCACAAAGTCCGTACCAACGCCATCGGCATTGACTGAAATTTCAGTGTTCCCACCGCTATTATTCAAGCTAACAAAATCAGATATCGCGTCATTCAGCGGATCATACCCCTCTAACAAATCAGTGATATTGATGATGTCTGTACCGTCATAATCCTTGATGGTGTCTACACTGCCATCCAGCGCTTGGAACAAAAACACATCTGCGCCCGCGCCGCCAAACAGCACATCATCGTCCGCGCCGCCGATTAAAATATCATCGCCCGCCTCACCGTAAATTAGATCCGCGCCCGTGCCGCCATCAATAATGTCATCACCCGCTTCGCTACCATCGACGCTAATCTCCAATACATTAATATCAAACAAAACATCTTCGAAATCGGCATCACCCAAATTGGGCAAATCTTCAAAACCAACGCGAAGCTCATCACTATTGCCCGGATCAACCAAGCCAGACAGCGCGTGCGTTTCGCCGTCCCAGTTCAAATTCGCCGAACCATCGCGCTCTGTCGTGTGATAATGATACCCATCCAGCGCCTGCACAGTTAAGCCATCGTCATAAACAATTGTAATATCGCCGCCATCATCACTCGTCAGCGCCGCGCGCTCTCCCGCGCCGCCAAGATCATAAACAAAGTTAATAACGCCATCTGATGTAATATTATCCAAGCCGTCATATTCGTTATTAACGCGGTCACCATTGGCAATAATAAAGAAGGCAAATTCGCCGCCATTCGCGCCCACAGGCAAATCAATAATTTGCGCAGCATTAATGCCAAAATCTTTTACATTCGTATAAAGAATTTCTGCGCTTTCAATTTCACCATTATCCCCAACGCGGTACATACCTAATGTGTTGTTATATCCCGCAAAACCTTCACGGAATGTCAAACTGGCCTGCGCATCAAAATCAACGGTCAGATTGTTGTTGTTAATGCCAAGCGAGGCCGTCAAACCAAGGTCGCGAATATCCACGCCTGATTGAAGATCGGGAAATACCACATTATCAACGAAATCATTATCAATGAACATTAGGGGCGTCGCGCTGCCACCATAAAGCGTGTCCATGCCGCTGCCGCCGCGGATGGTGTCATTACCATCACCGCCACGTACAAAATCGTCATCA
>CAKZMN010000065.1 GCA_937128575.1 uncultured Alphaproteobacteria bacterium
GCCGATGGTTTGGTGGTCACCAATGCCCACGTGGTACGCGAAGCGGAAGAAATTACCGTCATTTTGAATGATGGCCGCGAATTTGATGCGAAGCTTGCGCTGTCTGACGAGGCGTCCGATTTAGCATTGTTGCGTATTAACAGCGATGATGTTGATTTGCCTTTTGTATCGCTGCGCCCCAGTGAAGCGCTGGAGGTTGGTGATTTAGTCTTGGCCATTGGCAACCCGTTCGGCGTTGGGCAAAGCGTAAGCAGCGGCATTGTTTCGGCGCAGGGGCGCTCCTCGCTCAATATCAATGATTTTAACTTCTTTATACAAACAGACGCTGCGATTAACCCGGGCAACTCTGGTGGTGCCTTGGTTGCGCTGGATGGCTCTGTTGTTGGTATTAACACTGCAATTTATTCCCGCGGCGGCGGATCGCTAGGCATTGGGTTTGCCATTCCTTCTGAAATGGTGGCCAGCGTCATTGCGGCAGAAAAGTCCGGTCGAATGGGCGAGCAGGGCGTAGAGCGCCCATGGCTTGGTGTTCACGCGCAAGGCGTAACCGCCGATATCGCAAGTTCGTTAGATATAGATAAGCCGCATGGCGTTTTAATTAATAAACTGCACACCCTCAGTCCGCTTAAGGCCGCAGGGTTAAAAGTTGGTGACGTTGTTTTGTCGATGAACGGCAAGGTGCTGCGTGATCCATCAGAAATGAAGTTCCGCATGGCGACCGTGCCTTTGGGGCAAGAAGCCACTATGGAGGTGTTAAGCGCTGGTGATACCAAAACCTACAACGTGAAGGCCATGACTGCGCCGGATGACCCGCCGCGCCGTAAAACGCTGCTGGGCGGTAAAAACCATCTGCAGGGCGCAACAATTGCCAATCTTAATCCGTCCGTGGCAGTCGAGCTTGGGATGACGGGCCAAGAAGGTGGCGTTGTCGTTTTTAAAATCGAAGCCGGAACAATAGCCAACAGAGTTGTGCGTGTCGGCGATGTATTGCTAGAGATTAATGGTAAAGCGATTGCAAGATCCGAAGATGTGCCAGAGGCGCTCAAAATTGCTAAATCTGGTATATCAATGATTATCCAGCGCCAAGGTCAAAAGCGCCAAATCACAATTCGATAAAGCTTTGGAATATCAGTGAAAACGCCAGATCACTCTTTTCGTTTTTAAATTTTACGGGGGTGGGGCGCCCATAATAAAAGGCGCTGAAAATCCAGCGCCTCTGCTTCGTATATTTAGATAAATATTTAGGCCATTGCCTCATCGTGATGGCGCTCAGATACAAAGATACCGTTTGCAGGCACCATTGATGGCAAGTTTAGCTGAAGGCTTTTCCACATTCTGTCGCCCCATTCTTTGGCTTGCTTGTCTATACCAGCGTTAAGACCACCATTCTGAAAATTCATGGCGATGTTATTCTGATAAGACTTATCGCGGCCTTTACCAGCACCAGTTGTATCAACGATTTGTATGTTAGATGCACTCATAATAGAGTCTCCTTCTTCTATAGTTGCAGTATAGAGAAAACATCCTTGAAAGTCAAGGAAATCAGGGTTTTTAGCTGAAATAAGGCTTGTTTTCAGATGCTTAGCACGGCATGATGAGAGCCTTAATTTAAAGGATTGACCATGTTTGATATGAAAGATGTTGTATCCCTTTGTAAACGCAGAGGGTTTGTTTTCGCCGCTAGTGATATTTACGGGGGCCTGAATGGCTTTTGGGACTATGGCCCGCTAGGCGTGGAGCTAAAGAACAACCTGCGCGATTTGTGGTGGAAAGCCATGGTAACAACCCCGCCCATTGGCCCGGACGGCGTGCCAGTGGACATTGTGGGGCTTGATTCCTCTATCATTCAAAACCCCAAAACATGGGAGGCCAGCGGCCACGTTGGCGGCTTCTCCGATCCTATGGTGGATTGTACGGAAACCAAGAAACGCTATCGTCAGGATCACTTGGTTGTTCTAACGGCGGAAAAGGCCGATCGCTGGCCGTCATTCCATGAAGAAACCGAAGATGATGAAATTTTGAAAAAGATGAAAAAGCTTGGCTTGCCCAAGGATTTGTCTTTGTTTGAAAAGGTCAATCTGACAACGCTTGATGTGTCTGATTACAGCAAAATCATTGCGCCAGACGTCAGCGAGGCCGGTACATTAACCGCCCCCAAGGAATTCAACTTGATGTTCCACACATTCGTTGGGGCAACGGCAACTGAAGACAACAAAGCGTATCTGCGTCCAGAAACGGCGCAAGGTATATTCCTGAACTATAAAAATGTTCTAGATAGCAGCCGCGTGCGCGTACCCTTTGGTATCGCCCAGATTGGGAAGGGCGATCGTAACGAGGTAACGCCGCGTAACTTCATTGTCCTTAGCCGTGAGTTTGAGCAAATGCAAATGGAATGGTGCTGCCATCCG
>CAKZMN010000066.1 GCA_937128575.1 uncultured Alphaproteobacteria bacterium
CTCACACTTTGACGGCAAAGGCATTGCCCTCTAACAACCCAATGGAGCAAATGATGACACAGAACAAAACACAATTTGATACATATATGAAAGATGCAAACGAACTGAGCCGCGAAGGCATGGACGCGTTTGTAAAATCCAGCACATTATTCGCCAAGGGCTTCGAAGATTTCTTCCAAACCAGCATGAGCCTTGCGCAAGGCGCGGCGGAAAAGCAAACACAATTCATGAAAGAAGCCATGAGCGCCAAAACATTGAATGAATTTACCGAAGTGCAAAACAAAATCGCACAGGCAAATTTTGATGATTTCATGGCCAGCGCGACAAAATTGTCCGAGCTAAGCGTTAAAGTTCTAAGCGAAGCCTCCGAGCCCTTGAACGAGCAAATGACAAAAAGTATGAACAAGGCAACACAAGCCGCCGCTTAAGCGCTCTGCTAGCAATCAAAAATACAAAAACCCCGTGGCCTTTTGCGTGCGGGGTTTTTTTACATCCACCTTTTTCTGTTCTGCTCTTGCCGCTTTCTTGCTACAATTGATAATATGGGGTGCTACCCTATATGAATAAACAATCAGAGTAATATTTCAGGCCCTATCAAGAATGATAAATAATATTTCGAATGTACCTATTTTTATGAATGACGACGCGCCAGATCACGGCGGCGCGGACGATGGTATGGGCACAGAGGAAGAGCACGAAACCGGCCTTGCGCTGAAAACGCGCCCCAAAACCAAGAAACCATCAATGTACAAGGTGCTGCTGCTGAATGATGATTACACGCCCATGGAATTTGTGGTGCATGTGGTTGAAAAATTCTTCAGCAAAAACCGCCAAGAAGCCACCGATGTCATGCTGCATGTCCACCGCCGCGGCGTTGGCCTGTGCGGCGTATTCACCTACGAAATTGCCGAAACCAAAGTCGCGCAAGTCATGGATTACGCTAGAGCCAACGAACAACCTCTACAATGCACCATGGAAAAAGAATAAACCCTATCGAAAAGAAGGACTAAATGCTTTCACGCAATCTTGAACAAACCCTCCATAAAGCCCTCGCCGTTGCAAACGAGCACCATCACGAATATGCAACGCTAGAGCATTTGCTGCACGCTCTGACCGATGATCAGGATGCGATGGCGGTGCTGCGCTCTTGCGGCATTGCGCTGAATGATTTGCGCGACAAGCTAGGTTTATACATTGCAAATGATCTGGCCTATTTGGTCAATACAGAGGCCGAAGAAGCCAAACCAACAACCGCGTTCCAGCGCGTGCTCCAGCGCGCCGCCATCCACGTGCAAAGCTCTGGCCGCGAAGAAGTCACCGGCGCCAATGTTTTGGTTGCCCTGTTTTCAGAGCGCGAAAGCCATGCGGTTTTCTATCTGCAAGAACAAGACATGACCCGCTTTGATGCGGTGAATTATATCTCCCACGGCATCGCAAAAGTGCCCAGCCAAAGTGACGGCTCCCGCACGCCAAAGGGCGTGGAGGACGTGGAAGAGCGCGGCCCAAAAACCGGTCAAGACGCGCTAGATTCCTATTGCTCTAACTTGAATGAAAAGGCCAAGGACGGTAAAATTGATATTCTAATCGGCCGCGAAGCCGAGGTGGATCGCACAATTCAGGTGCTATGCCGCCGCTCCAAAAATAACCCGCTTTATGTGGGCGAACCCGGCGTTGGTAAAACTGCAATCGCGGAAGGCCTAGCCAAAAAAATCGTCGATGGTGACGTGCCAGAGGTTTTGAAAAACTCAACAATTTACTCTCTCGATATGGGCGCATTGCTCGCCGGAACCCGCTACCGCGGTGATTTTGAGGAACGCATTAAGGCCGTTCTGCAAGAGCTAGAGGAAATTGAGGACTCTGTTTTATTCATCGATGAAATCCACACTGTAATAGGCGCGGGCGCAACATCGGGCGGCGCAATGGATGCGTCAAACTTGCTAAAACCTGCACTATCCAGAGGCGATCTAAAATGTATGGGCTCAACAACCTATAAAGAATACCGCAATTATTTTGAAAAAGACCGCGCGCTTGTTCGTCGCTTCCAAAAAATTGATGTCGCCGAACCAAGCGTCGAAGACACAATCAAAATCTTGATGGGTCTCAAGCCTTATTACGAAGAGCACCATAAAATCAAATATACCGATGGCGCGATTAAATCCGCCGTGGAGCTTTCTGATAAATATATGGGCGATCGTAAATTACCCGATAAAGCTATCGACATTATTGATGAGGTCGGC
>CAKZMN010000067.1 GCA_937128575.1 uncultured Alphaproteobacteria bacterium
TGTGCCAATCACCGCACCTTCGGTCACCGCACGAATGTGATTGCAGTTAATCTCCAACCCAACGGCGCGAAACTTATCCGGGTCAATCGTCATCCAAGAGGCAATACTGCCCAGCGTTTCCGACAGCACACAATTCGCCCCGCCATGTAAAATGCCAAAGGGCTGGGTTGTGCGCTCGTCCACCGGCATGCGCGCCTTCAGAAAGTCACCACCAACCTCGATCAACTCAAGGCCGATATGCGTGCCCATATTGGATGTACGGAATTTAGTCAGATGCTCGAGCGTATAGTCCTTAAACCAGATCATAATGATTGGCTCCTACGCCGCCTCATCATCGCTTGATGATTTTGGTGCCATGCTCGCAAGCAATTCTGCCGTTTCGGCAACCGCATCAACGCTCAGCATACCAACCGTGTGATAGCCCGCATCAACATGCATAACCTCGCCCGTCACGCCACTACCAAGATCAGAAAGCAGGAACAAACCCGCTCTACCAACATCTTCGGTTGTCACGTTACGCTTAAGCGGTGCATTCAGTTCATTCCATTTAAGGATGTGGCGGAAATCACCAATACCGCTAGCCGCCAAGGTCTTGATCGGCCCCGCAGAGATAGCATTAACGCGAATATTCTTCGGCCCCAAATCTGCCGCCAAATAACGAACGCTACATTCAAGCGCCGCTTTAGCCACGCCCATCACGTTATAATGCGGCATTACTTGCTCCGCCCCGTAATAGGTCAATGTAATCAGGCTACCGCCCTCTGTCATCAATGGCGCTGCGCGCTTGGCAACGGCGGTGAAGGAATAAACAGAGATATCCATCGTGCGCGTGAAGTTCTCGCGGGTTGTATCAAGGTACAAACCATCAAGCTCATTCTTATCCGAAAACGCAATCGCATGAACAACGAAATCTATCTGACCCCATTCATCTTCAATCGCCTTAAAGGCCGCATCGATGCTGGCCTCATCTGTTACATCACACGGCACAACGATATTTGCACCCACGCGCTCCGCCAAAGGCTCCACACGTTTTTTCAGCGCATCACCCTGATAGGTAAAGGCAAGCTCCGCGCCGCTTTCTGCTGCCATAGAGGCAATGCCCCATGCAATTGATCTGTCATTGGCCACGCCCATAATAAGGCCGCGTTTTCCCTTTAGAAATTCGTTACTATTATTCATGTGTTCTCTCTTTTAGAGCTTGTGAAATTCTTGAATATCCTACACATTTCAAACCACACGTCTAGTACGTAATCAACGCAGCGCTATTTAGGCTCTGGAAAAATTTTGCTAATATGACTGCTGATTAATATATCTCTGATCTTTGAAAGCTTTATGCCTTGGCTCTAGAAACCGCAACGCTCGAACATATATGCAACGTCATTCGCCGCCAGGTCGCCGAGGAAATAAAGGGCCTGACGCTGATTTTTGTTGTCTATGAGCCCGGAAAAAGCGCCGCCGGATTAAACAATAAACGCCACGAAATATATAAACACCCCGCCGCTGACGTGATGTTCCCGCACCTGCGTACACTCGCCACGGCGGAGTTTGATAAAACCGCCTTTATGGGACTAAATCAGGCGATTGAAAAAAGCTTTATCCCGCCCTTCCGCCGCCCGCACACATTGGGCATTACCTTTGTGAATAGCGCAGATTTTAGCGCGCCAGAAGATGCCCGCCACGCCCTGTATAGCCAGATATGGCACATCATCGAGCTATATAACGCGCACAAGGACGGACGCACAGAAGCATACACCGAAGATAAAAACATCATCAGCCCCGCCTATGATAGCGATCTGTCAAAGGCGCGCGCCAATATGCTGGCCGATGTGTTTGGCGCCATCATGATGGAAAGCGCAGGCCAAAGAGGGCGAACATTCAGCCTGTCGCGCCAGCGCTGCCTAGAGGCGCTTCAACCCATCACGGCGGCCACGCCCGAATTATCCCCCTACCCCATTGCCGCAGAGGCCACAAAGGTCATCTACGAAGAATTCGCCGACCGCGAGGCCCAACGCACAAAGCCGCTGATACTAGCCAGCGAAATGACAAACGAGGTGGCCCACACCTTTGATGACGCGGCGCTGGATCAATGGAAAGATTTCGCACAATGCGCGCAGCAAATGGCGTGGATGGGCTTTGATAAAAACAGAATCCTCAGCATGGCCATTTTCACCAGCGAAGACCCCTATGTGCGCTCCATCGCTTACCTCGTGGCGGAAACGCTCAATCTTGAACCCGCAACACCGACAGACCTGAACAGCCACAACCCCTTCACCGATCAGGAGGTGAATGAGCGCCTGCATCTGCGCCAGTGTGATCAAACGTTCAAAGAAATAATGGCAAACGCGGAAATCGAAGATAAACCCGCCGCCCTTACCGCGGCGGCGCAGAGATGCAACGCAGAATTGCTGAATGGTCGCATCGTCGGCTGGTGCGCGCATGCCTTATTAGAGGCCGCAAAAGATCCCGACCAACAAAAATTCGATAATAATGCACGGCAAGTGATCTGGGATAATTTGCTAAAGCTTAACCGCACGCTCTTGCGCCGCAAACGCATGGGCGCGGATATAACGCCCGAAATTATTCAAAAATTATGCGAGAAAAATGAAGCCGTTGCCGTGATTGGCCAAAGCTTTACTGGCGCAATGCCAGAAACAAAAGCGACGGAGCCCGCATCGCCAGCCAAACCAGAAGCGCCTAAAAACATCGCCCCAGAACCCGCGCCCGAAGCCAAGCCAGAGGAAGCGATAAAACCAGAGGACGTAAAGCCCATTAAGATTGATGAGGCCACGCCGCTGGAGGAAACAAAAACCAATCTAGAAATTGAAGATGATTAAAAAAAGCCGTGAAGCATAATGCTCACGGCTTTTTTAAAACTTATGTGCTTGATAACGGCTAGTTCAAAATTTCCCAACTACCATCTGGCTGCTGACACGCTGTGCCATAGGCCGTCTCGCGCTGACCACCAACAATGATTTCTTGCTGATATTCACGGCAATAGCGCCCAGAGGAGCTATAACCATCACGCGTTGGTGTCACTGTGCCGGAATTCCCGCTCTCTGGGTTGTTCCATGAAATAGCGTCGCCAATTGGCGCTTCATGCGCGGCAACATTGGCCTCACCTGCATAAATGCGGTCGGCTCTGTCTAGAGAGCTACCAATTTCACTACCGATAAGTGCACCAAGCAAAACGCCAGCACCAGAGGCCCAAGCCTGACCAGAACCGCCACCAACTTTGGAGCCCAAAATACCACCAATAACCGCGCCAGATGCACCACCGATAAGCTCTTTATTGCCTCGGTTTTCCAGTGTCTGACAGGCCGTCAGAGAAAACATAGCCAATGCCATGACTAATAATCCAAAATGTTTCATATTTATCGCCTTTCGTAATACTTGCGAATTTAAGTTTGAGTCATATATCTATCACATACGATCCAATATATTATACGTTCCCAGATAACTTATCCTTCGTTTTAATTTTAAAAAAGTTACATGAGCCTGAAAATGACCCAAAACTTAAATAATGAAATTTTCGATGAATATGGCACGGACCCTATCGCTTTGTGCAAAGACTGGTTGAGCGAGGCGGTAGCGAAGGAAATCAACGACCCCGAAGCCGTATGCTTGGCCACATCCACCCCAGATGGGCGCCCGTCAAACCGCATGGTACTCATCAAGGAAATTGATGAGCGCGGCTTTAAATTCCACACCAACGCCGAAAGTCGCAAGGGCGAAGAAATTCAGGAAAACCCACACGCTGCGCTGTGTTTTCACTGGAAATCTCTGCGCAAGCAAATCCGCATTGAGGGGCAAGTTCACGCAATATCGGAAGAAGAATCAGACAAATACTTCACCACGCGCCCCATTGAACGCCAAATCGGCGCTTGGGCCTCCGATCAATCGCGCCCCTATGAAACATTGGCTGAAATGCAGGCCGCCATCGAAAAATATACGCAAAAATTCAAGGATGTTGAAAACATCCCCCGCCCACCGCATTGGAAGG
>CAKZMN010000068.1 GCA_937128575.1 uncultured Alphaproteobacteria bacterium
TGGTACATAGCCCGCAGGTTAATGCCTTTGTTGCGGGGGGCGCGAATATATTCATTTATACCGGCCTGATTGAGAAGAGCGAAACGCCAGAAGAGATTATTGGCGTGATGGCGCACGAATTGGGGCACATAACGGGTGGACATTTGGTGGGCACGAGAGAGGCGTTGAAGCGGGCGTCCTATGAGAGTATTTTGGGAACCGTACTGGGTATTGGCGCGGCGATTGCGACGGGTAATGGCGGCGCGGCCAATGCGATTATTGCAGGCAGTAACAGCGTGGCTCAACGTCGATTTTTCGCCAATAGCCGCGTGAACGAATCTAGCGCGGATCAGGCCGCGCTTAAGTTTTTAGAAAGCGCGCAGGTTAATCCCGATGGTTTAAAATCCTTTTTAGAGCAGCTTGAGTCTGAAGAGCTGTTGCCCGCATCACAGCAAAGCGAATATATCCGCACCCACCCGATTACGCGCAACCGCATTAATGCGCTAGAGACGAAAATTCAGGCCTCTAGCCATAGTGGGCAAGACACACCGCAGGACTGGGCGGAGCAGCATGCACGCATGAAGGCCAAGCTGGTTGGGTTTATTGAGCCCGGGCGCGTGCCATGGGTTTATGGCGACCGCGATTTGTCTGTGCCCGCGCGCTATGCGAGATCGATTGCGGCCTATAGGAATAAGAATGTCTCAATAGCGATCACAGAAATTGATGAATTGATCGCGATGGAGCCGAGCAATCCGTATTTTCAAGAGCTAAAAGGACAAATGCTGATGAGCTTTGGTAGAGTTAAGGAAGCCGTGCCGCATTACCGCAAGGCGGTGGCGAATGCGCCGAGAAAAGGGCTGATCCGGATTGATTTGGGGCGCGCCCTGATGGAATCTGACCCCACGCCGGAAACCATGAACGAGGCGATTAAGACATTAGAGATGGCCCTGCATGAAGAGCCAAGAGCGTCGAATGCCCACAGATTGCTGGCGACCGCGCATGGCCGATTGGGGCGTGAAGCGCTGGCGAAACTGCATTTAGCGGAAGAAGCGGTGCTACAGCGGAAATTGCCCTATGGCAAGAGATTGGCGGAAATTGCACTTCAGGGTTTAAAGGCCGGAAGCCCGGAAGCCCTGCAGGCGGAAGACTTGATCGAGCATATAAAGATTTTAGAGCGCGATAAAAGTTAGGGCGCGTAACTTTTGCTGAGTTTTATACGAATTATTATTCAAACCCTGTGATTTTCAGGTAAGCTATTAGGAATGGGTGTTTAAAGCCCAGCCATAGAGGGTCATTAAAAATTTAAGGAGAGTTTCCAGTGCGTTTCATTTATTTCATTTTTGCATTTGCAGTATTATCCAGCGCGGCATTCACATCGCCAGCGCAGGCACAAGCGGCGCTTGATAAGGCAGCCGTTGAAAAAATTATCAAAGATTATTTGATGGAGAACCCAGAAGCGATTATCGACTCGCTTGAAAGTTACCGCGAAAAACAAGAGCGCGACCAACGCGTAAGCGCCAGCCAGAGCATTGAGAAAAACCAAGCTTATTTGACCGGCGCTGATTTGCCATCAATTGGTAGCGCCGATGCCGACGTGGTTGTGGTTGAATTTTTTGACTATAATTGTGGGTATTGCCGCAAGGCCGTACCGGACATTCAAACGATTTTGGATACAGACAAGAATGTGCGTTTCGTGTTTCAAGAAATGCCTATCTTGAGCCCAAGCTCTGCGGAGATTGCGCGCTGGTCACTGGCGTCACACAAGCAGGGTAAATATTTCGAATATCACGCCGCACTGATGGCGCACAAGGGCAGCAAGACACCGAAAAACCTTAAGAAGCTAGCTAAGGATGTTGGTTTGGATGCGAACAAGCTCGAAAAAGATGCGGGCTCAGAAGCGGTGAAAGTCCAGCTTGAGAAAAGCATGACTATGGCCCGCGAGATTGGTATTCGCGGTACGCCCGCCTTCATCGTGAATGGTGAGCTATATCCAGGTTATCTTGGTGAAGAGGGTTTGAAGCAATCTATTGAAAAAGCCCGCGAAAACAGCGATAAGAAAGAAGGGTAATTTTACCCTTCCTATTCTTAACTGAAGGTTTGCAGGTTTATTATGCTGAGGAATATCGCGCTTGTTTGTATCGGCTTGGTTATTGCCTATGTCGGATATGAAATTTTCACGCTCTATCAGAAATATAACGATCTGGATAATGTCGGCGTGGAATATCGCATGGGCAACGAAGATGCGGATTTAAGCGTTGTTGAGTTTCTGGATTATGGCTGCCCCTATTGCCGGGAAGTTCATCCCACAATCATGCAGGCCGTCGCGCAAGACGGTAAGGTTGATTACGTGCCGCGCCCCGTTGCGTTTTTGGGCGAGAAATCAGCGCACGCCGCGATTGTTGTCTATGGCGCTGCGCAGCAAGGAAAATTCTTCCAAATGCATGATGCGATCATTGCTAACTTCCCTGATTTTAGCGATGAAATGCTGCCGAAAATTGCCAGTGAGGCGGGCGTGAATATGATCGAGCTTCAGCAGGACATTGATACCCAAGATTTACAGGAATATGTGATTTCGAACATGGATCTGTTTAAACGCCTTGGCGGCAAAGCGACCCCGACCTTTATTATTGATAAGCGTATTTTTTATGTCCCCGAGGGCAACATGCCGAGCGTGGAAGATTTCCTTACCCTGTTTGCGGAAGCGCGCGGATTGAAAGCGCAGGAGAGTGAATAATGAATAAGAAGTGTTTTGCCATTGGGATTGCGATTTGTTTGCTTCTGGTTTGCGGCGCGTTTCTTATCCAAGAATTCAAAAATACGGGTGCGCCAGCAGACGGTACGGTTTCTGTGCGCGGCGCCTATGCCTATGCGACTAGTCCGGTGCAGAAAAATGGCGCGGTGTTTGTGAATATCGTTAATGACAGCCCCCATGATGACAAAGTTATGGGCGCAAGTGGAGAGTTATCGGAACGCGTGGAGCTTCATACCCATACAATGGATGGTGATATGATGATGATGCGCGAGGTAGAGCATTACGCCCTGCCTGCGGGCGCGGCTACAATTTTGGAGCCCATGGGACATCACATTATGTTGATGGGTTTGAAAGCGCCGCTGGCGGCCGGAAACAGTTTCCCAATCACGCTAACATTTGAAAAACATCCACCAATCATTATGGATGTTCAAGTGATGAAGGTGGGCACAACGCCGTGAATATATTGATCCTTAATGG
>CAKZMN010000069.1 GCA_937128575.1 uncultured Alphaproteobacteria bacterium
CCTTCTCTGCATCGCCCCAGCCTAAGGTCTTTGACCATTTTCCAGGTTCCAAATCTTTATAGTGCGTGAAGAAATGTTCGATCTGATCACGGTTAATTTTACGCAAATCAGTATGGTTTTCTACGTCCGCATGATAGGGGTGCAAACGGTCAACAGGCACAGCAATGATTTTTTCATCCTGCCCGCCATCATCTTCCATCAACAAAACACCAACGGGGCGAACGGCCATAATCGCGCCCGGCATAACCGGCGTACGACCAACAACCAAAACATCAACCGGATCACCATCACCAGATAATGTATGCGGGATAAAACCATAATTGCCGGGATAGAACATGGTGGTGTGCAAGAAACGATCAACAATCATGCAGCCGCTCTCTTTGTCTAACTCATACTTCACCGGCACGCCGCCCATCGGATTTTCAATCAGCACGTTAACTTCTTCCGGTGGGTTATCACCAAGCGTTATCTTGTCGAGATTCATTATGTTCACTTACCCTTAAAATTTGTAATTAATTACGCCCCACGTGATAACGACCAGAGCGCCAAAGCGCAAGCAAAAATTAGGAGTAAAACGATAAGCACACAAGTCAAACCCCAAAATGCATAAAGCCAGCCCAAAAGGCTGGCTTCAAAATGCTTTTAAATATACAGGGACGCCTTTTAAGCGGCTTTCGTCAAAGAGCTAATCACGCTTTTTATCTTGCCCAATAATGGCGAACTATTTTTGTTCTTGGGAACGTCTTGCCCTTCGACCAGATCATTATAAGAAACAGGTTCAGATTTACGCTCAATTTCGTCAGGAATAAACATGACACCACCAGATGCAGAAGAACAAGCTCTCATAATTTTCACCATTTCTTTGGTTGTTTAAAAGATGCTAGATATTACGCCTTTTTAAAACCCTGCGCAAATATTTGTGTGACGCAACGCAACAAAACACGGGGCTTACAGAGACAAAATGCTGCACAGACACAACAAAAAACAAGAGAATTGCTGCAGCTAGCAACGATCATGCATCGCACAAAAATGCGCCCGCAAATAAATAATACGGGCGCATTCAAAAACACAAAACTAAGGAAAAATTACTTATTAATCGCTTCTAAAATGGCCTCAGCTTGCGCGCGCTTTCGCACACTACCATCGCCCAATTTATCGGTAATAAAACCATCTTTAGAAACAATAAAAACAGCCGGGTGCGGAATGCCATATCGATCGCTTTTGGGATCAATTTCAGTATTCAAGATATCAAACGCCTTAATGATCTCCGACCCCTCATCCGATAGCATCGTGTAGGGGAATTTATATTTATCGGCAAAGCGCTTCAGCTGATCTACAGAATCGTAGCTGACAGTCACAATCGAATACCCAGCCTCAACCACGGGCTCCGCATCAAAGCGCAAATCCAAGAGCTGCACCTGACAATAAGGGCACCAATCAGCAGAGCGCACAAAAATCAAAACAGCGCCTTTTTCACCGCTTAGCGCATCAAAACTTTGCGTGTCGCCATTCTGGTCCTTAACGCTTAAATCATGTGGAATTTTATCGCCCACGCCCGCCGCCATAACGGGGGCTGCAAAAAACATAATGAGCAACGCTGATAGAAGAATAGTCTTTAAAGCATTCATTTCGTAGGTTCTCCTAATAGTGAAAATAAAAGCAGGCCCTCAAAAAAGAAGCCTGCTTCATAAGATTTAAGTGAAGTATAGGCAGGTAGCCCTACTCTTCGCCGCCAACAACTTTCAAGTTGGTTGCGGCCTGTTTGCCACGGTTTTCTTCTAGGTCAAATTCAATTTTTTGATCTTCGACCAAGCCACGCAAGCCCGCCTTTTCAACAGCTGAAATGTGAACAAACACATCGTTGCTGCCATCATCGGGAACAATAAAGCCGAAGCCTTTTGTCGGGTTAAACCATTTAACTGTGCCAGTTTGTGACATGAGAAATATTCCTCGCTCTTAGTTTACATTTACAATCAACTCTTTGGTAATCGCTAAATTTCAAAGAATTCAAAAATATCTAACGAGGTTTTAGAGTCTTTTGCAAGAAAAAATCAAACGAGCTTATGCGCGGTATACGGTAAAATCTGACGCTTTCGGCGGCGATGTGTCAATCTTCATATCTTGTTCTATAGGTGTAGGATCGGCGCTTAAAGCGCTCTGCTCGCTCGCGCACAACAAGAAAACACTAGAAAGCGCAGCAATCTTAAGCGGGCGCATAGCGCTATTTAACATGTCGCGCGCAACATCCTTGCCCAAATCATATAACGGCTTAGTACTCATGAAGCAGATACCTATATTATGTGTAAGAACATAAACTTAGCAAAAATTTTCCCAAACCGCAAACTTATGAAAAAAACCTCATGCACACAATAACGCATGCGGGCGCAAAATCTGTTTCCGGCGCGCCAGCGATAATGTTAACCTGTCTGACCATGAATAATAAATCCGAAGATGTTTTCGAGCGCAAAGTCATATACACGGGCAAACCCTTCATTAAAGAGGGGGAAGAGCACGCCCGCGCCTATATTATTCAAAACGGCCTAATCCGTGCCTATGTCATGGATGGCGACCAAAAAGTGGAGGTCGCACAATATGGCCCCGGACGCATCATTGGCGAAACCTGCCTTATGTGCGACGAACCCATGACGATCAATTACGAAGCGGTAGAGGAAACCACCGTCATCACCATGACGCGCGCAGATTTCCAAAAACGCATTTCTAAGCTGGATAAAAACGTCGCCACAATATTGGAGCATGTAACCAATAAACTAAACATTCAATACGCAAGCGACATTGATAAGGCCATGCATAAGACAGAAATAGACCCAGACACACGCAGGCTCATCGACGCCCTGATTGAAAAGGTACCGCTAGAGCGTAAAATGAAATATGAAACCGCCATCATGCCGCACGTCAACGCGCTGCTAAAGGAAATGAAGGCGCTAAAGGAAGAGGATAAAGCCAATGATGAAGCCTAGAGCACATATATGTAGGCTATTAACCGTTCTATGTGCCGGCGCTGCGCTCCAGGCCTGCGCGGGCCCTGACGCGTTTGAACCCGTGGCGGCCAATAACCTCTATAGCTGCGATAACGCCAGCCAGATTGTGATTTCTATCGGGGCTATCTTGTTTTTTAACTTGCCTTTTCGTTTACGGCTTAATCATCTTTAATCACTATATAACCACGTTCTAACGCATGGCGTAACGCGGCAAAACTCAACATTGTTTCTTCATATAGCAACCGCTGGTTTTTTACCGTGTTGTAATTCAAATTTTAATTTTTCAGGAATCAGTTGATTTCCTACTAAAAAATGATCTCTATACTGCCCTATAATAAAGCGATCGGCTGTTAAATCAGAGTACAGAAAATCTTCCAGCTTAAAGTTGGATTGGTTCAACCATAAACTAATTACTTCTTCTTTTTCTTTAACGCTGTTAGTTCTTTTTCAAGCTTCTCAAGCCTTGTCATGAGTTCCGCATTTTCCTCGCGCGCAGTGACGGCCATTTCACGTACCACTTCATACTCTTCGCGGCTAACAAGATCCATATCCATAAGAAGGTTTTCGAGACGGCTTTTAACCTGCCCCTCAACTTCGGATTTAACACCGTGGATCGTTCCGGCTGCGCTTTGGCCTAATCTGGCGAGGTCGCTTAAAATTTTGTTGTCAGATTGCACTGATAAAATCCTTCCTATTGTTAAAGGTCGGTTAAGAGCTGGATATTAACATCCATTTTGCGCACTATGGCTGAACATTTATGAGTTGCCAAGTCACATTAAATATGGGACAAGTTGCAGTGCACTGTAATGCTTTGTTTTGCTTGGATTTCAATGGTTAATGGTTAAATTTCATGACTGAATATTTATTATTCTCTGCTCTCTCTTATCCCAATATCGATCCAATTCTTGTTCAGTTTGGACCAATAGCGATTCGCTGGTATTCCCTTTCCTATCTTGGTGGTCTGATATTTGCGTGGGTTTATATGGGGCGCTTAATTCGTGTAAGCGCCGCTCCCTGTAATCAGGAACAAGTCAGCGATTATATATTTTGGGCAATGATGGGCATTATATTTGGTGGACGACTTGGTTATGTTTTATTTTATAACTTCG
>CAKZMN010000070.1 GCA_937128575.1 uncultured Alphaproteobacteria bacterium
TGCCAGCATTGGCTCATCATCGGCGCCGCGCACCTCCAGCGCATTACAGCAGAAATTTTGCAGCTGATCCATCGACAGCTCCACCACCTCATGGGTTTTATTCAGGCGATCAACAACCCGCGCACGATCTTTTTCTAAAATCGCAGGCGCGCATATCGCCGCCATAGTTGAGCCCACATACATCACCAAATCCGTATGATAAACGGGATGGCCTGTATGGCTGAGCGTGTCAAAAATCTCAACTTCATAATCCATTTTCTCCGCCCATTTTTGCACCATGTCCGGATTGGTGCGCGCCGAAATTGCGCTATAACCAATTTTATTTACGCGGTCCGACACGATGCTGCCGCGCGCTTCAAGGAACAAACCTTGCCCTTCATACGGCGTCATATCCACCACATCGGGATAAGCTTTTTTGAGAAAATCAATCACCGCCGGCATGCGCTCCGCCCGGCGGTTTTCATTCAACATCGGATATAAAACCATGCGCCCGCCTTCATGGGTCGAAACCCAATTGGGGAAAATCATATCCGGGCACCCCTTATGCCCATGCGCGGTTGTCACAAAAACACCATTCTCAACCAACATATCGCGATAGGCGCGAAACTCGCTCAGCGCGCTTTGGTAAATTTCTTCCGCGCTCGCATCTTCCTCCACCTGATAGACATTCGTCTCCATGGTTTGTGGATTGGCGTAAAATTCTGCCGGTTCCATCATCATAAGATAGCGCGTGGATTGCTCGGTCATGGTGATCCTTGAAATTAAGTACGTGAATATAAAAAAGGGCCGCGCAAGAACTGCGCACGCCCTATTATGCCTAAAAGCATGGATAGTGAAAAGCAGCGATTTTTAAAAGCCGCTTCGCGCCACAGCTTGCATATCGAACATCGGCAAATGTGATCCAATTTTTTTCTCAACCTGCGCAATCGCTTTTTGCGTCATCGGCGCCTGATATCCGGCCTTCACCAGATTATGGGCGCGCTGCGCTAAAAAGGAGGCGCCAATGGAAAAGAATTTCGATTTTTCTGCACGCGCAGATTCAATCCCCAAATAAAACACAGCCTTATACCCAAGCGGGTCTTCGATATGCGGGCATGTTTCTATGCGTACATTACGAATATC
>CAKZMN010000071.1 GCA_937128575.1 uncultured Alphaproteobacteria bacterium
GTTCAACGAATTCTTTATTTTTTCCATGGGTAATGAAAACTCTGCGGTTTCTTGGCTCTTCAATGTTAGTGCTTACTTTATGGTCATATTGATCATTTGCAGCTTCGGGCGTCTTTTCTGGTAGCTCATCCTTCGCAGAATTATCATCTAATTCTTCTGTCATATTACCTTCTGTCAAAGGAACCTCTTGTGAATCAAGCTCAATATACTGCTTACCTTTTATTTCAGTGATCATCCTTAAAGCAGTTGCACCTTCTTTAATCATTTGCAGAACATCTCTGGCACGATTTTGAGGAACGCCCATATCATTAAGTACATTACAGGCGATTTCTTCCTTCGGAATCGAAGAACCATTATATTTTGTCATGAATTCATTTATGACACGTGGCTTTATAAAGGCTTCTCTTTTTGCATGAAAGTCTTCAAATTCTTCCATCGGTTTAACAATTTTCCTGCCTAAAGGGGTAAGAGATATTTCTGTAGCATTATATCCACCCGCAGTAAGTCCATATGCTATTGATGCGCCACATAAAGATCGAAAAGGGCCAGACGTTGGAGTCATACCTAATGCTTTAGCGAGTTGAATTGGAGTCACAGGATCATAAGCATAATTATCTGCAATAGCTGTGGGAATACGCAAAGCTTTTTCTAAACTATAGTTTGGAACATCTGATTGGCTGATTCTAGTTCTCTTGGTCATTTTTTACCTCTCTAAATTTAATTTCTCACAGAAGAACATCATAGGAACATTTTTGCATAAATTTTCTTCCTGTCAATCATTTTACAAACATAAAAAACTTCTCTTCATTTAAGTCATTGATTTAAATGAAAAATAAAAAGTATAGTTTTGTTTATACGAGAGTCTTTTTGCAAGTCTCTTTGGAAATTCTGATAAAAAATCCCGAATCGCTGTTCTAAGCCGCCTTTTCCTCGTCACTTGGCTCTGGATTTGCCGCCACAAAGTCGCGCACGTCTTGCGTGATTTTCATGGAGCAGAATTTTGGGCCGCACATGGAGCAGAAGTGGGCATGTTTTGCGCCCTCTGCCGGTAGGGTTTCATCGTGCATTTCGCGCGCGGTGTCGGGGTCTAATCCCAAATTAAACTGATCATTCCAGCGGAAATCGAAACGCGCTTGGCTTAATGCATCATCGCGGCGCTGCGCCCCCGGATGTCCCTTCGCGAGATCCGCGGCGTGGGCGGCGATTTTGTATGTGATTACGCCGGTTTTAACGTCATCACGATTGGGCAGACCCAAATGTTCCTTTGGCGTTACGTAGCACAGCATAGCGGTGCCGAACCAGCCGATCATGGCCGCGCCAATGCCGGATGTAATGTGGTCATAACCCGGCGCGATGTCGGTCGTTAGGGGGCCGAGGGTGTAAAACGGTGCCTCGTGACATTCCTTGAGCTGCTTATCCATATTTTCCTTGATCAGGTGCATAGGTACGTGGCCCGGTCCCTCGATCATGACCTGTACGTCATGTTTCCATGCGATTTTGGTGAGCTCGCCCAATGTCTCTAGCTCCGCGAATTGCGCCGCGTCATTGGCATCGGCGATTGAACCCGGACGAAGACCATCGCCGAGGGAGAAGGACACGTCATAGGCCTTCATGATTTCACAGATTTCTTCGAACTTAGTGTAGAGGAAGCTCTCGCGGTGATGGTGCATACACCATTTCGCCATGATGGAGCCGCCGCGCGACACGATGCCCGTGATGCGGTCATTGGTTAGGCGAATATAGGGCAGACGTACACCCGCATGGATGGTGAAGTAATCCACGCCTTGCTCGGCCTGTTCGATTAATGTGTCGCGGAAAATTTCCCATGTTAGATCCTCGGCAATGCCGCCGACCTTTTCTAGCGCCTGATAGATGGGCACGGTGCCGATGGGCACGGGGGAGTTGCGCACGATCCATTCGCGCGTGTCGTGGATGTCGGTTCCGGTGGATAGATCCATCACGTTATCCGCGCCCCAGCGGATGGCCCAAACGAGCTTGTCGACTTCTTCACCGATGGAGGATGTGACGGCGGAGTTGCCGATATTCGCGTTGATTTTCACGAGGAAGTTACGGCCGATAATTTGCGGCTCTACTTCGGGGTGATTGATGTTGGCAGGGATGATTGCGCGCCCCTCCGCCACTTCCTTGCGGACAAATTCGGGGGTGATGAGATCGGGCAGGTTGGCGCCGCGGGGCTGACCATTTTTGGCGTCGGGGTGCGCCTCCGTGCGGGCTTGGTTTTCACGGATGGCGATATATTCCATTTCCTTGGTGATGATGCCGCGCTTGGCGTAGTGCATTTGGGACACGTTGCCGCCGGCTTTGGCGCGCAGAGGTTTTTCCGGCGTGGCGGGGAATGGTTGGTGCTGCGCCTTGCCATCACGGTAGCCATTATCGATAGATTGCACTTCGCGGCCCTCGATTTCTTCTACGTCGCCGCGCTCTAAAATCCACTCACGGCGGGTTTTGGGCAGGCCGCGCATGATGTCGATTTGCGCGTTGTCATCGGTGTAGATACCCGACGTATCGTAAACGGTTAGGCTGGTGTCATTTTCCAGCATGATTTCGCGCATGGGAACTTTTAGATCACCAACATAGGTTTTTCTGGATCCGGGCAAAGCGCCGCGGGTTACGTCTAGGGTGGATGGGCAGATATTTTGAGTTTGATCTTTGGGGGCCATGATTAATTTTCTTTCGTAGATTTAAATTTGTTATTTTGTTTGTTTATTTGACGTAGGTCGCCGGATCCATTTCCGCTACTTCGATGCTGAGGGCTGTGGTTTCTGCGTTGATATGTTCCAGCGCGATGGCCTGGAGATCCGCGCCGATTTTCTGGCGCAGCGTTTCGGGACGGCCGCTTAATAATTTCACGGTGATGTGTACGAAATGAGCGTGGGCGCCGTCACCGATTATGGCGCGCTCCACTTTTAAGGCGCGCGTTTTAATGGCGGCAAGATTTATGGTGTCTTGCGCCGCTAAATTGCTGTGCAGCGCACCTAGCATTTCGTCTTTGATGTCGCCGGTATATTCGACAATGATATGAGGCATTGGTTTCGTCCTTTCCCTACGTTGGTTCTAGCCAACAGGTTCAGCGGGTCTATTCTCAGTCTGGCGCAGCGCGCGAGACACCCCGAAGGTTGATGTAAGTTGCGCATAATCTGGCACATACGCCGAAAAGACTCAAGGGGGATTACATATATAAATATTGCATTATGTATAATAAATTGATAGATTACGCCCCATGAAAATTATGTCTGTGAAAAATGAATTTAAATGCGTCGTCTTAGAGCCAGCATTCCCGTTTTCTGATATTTTGGAGCTGTTTAAGGCACGCAAAGTTTTTTACGAAGATCCTGATAATTTCTTGGCTGATATGGATGACCGCAAGCTGATGCTTGACGTACAGCGCATAGAGGGACCAGATTTGTATAGTGGTGATTTTTTCAACCCCGAAGGCGCAGAGTTTATTCTTTACAAAAACAACACACAAATAGTAGGCAGCGCTAGTCTTAAGATCACCGAATCTCTGGGGGAGGCTTCTTTTTTATCTGGCTATGTTCAATCATCTCATCGCGGCAAACGCCTTGCTGATTTATTTTATGAAGCGCGCGAAACATATGTAAGAGAGCACTCCACATGCAGCCTTTTATCTATGTGGATTGATCCAGAAAATTTATCCTCTCGAAAAGCAGCCGAGCGAAACGGTTTTAAGTATGCCCGTTTAAATGGGATGGCAAAGATGGTGTATGAAAAAACACTTTGATATGTGTGCGGGGCTGCCCTATATATTTCCCTATGAGCACGCCCTTTAAAAAACGTCTTTTGCGCACCGCCCTTTTGTCCCTGCTGGCCCTTGTTGTTGGCGCGGGGATTGCGATGATGCAGATTAAGAATGATCGCGCGTTGCCGCCGCCGCCCAAGGTTGCCGGAGTTGCGATTGGCGGGGATTATGAGCTTGTTGATCACACGGGAAAAACCGTGACGCAGGACGAATTTTCAGGTCGTCACAAGCTGATCTATTTCGGGTTTACGTCTTGCCCCGCCATTTGCCCAACGGAGCTGACTAAGGTGACTAAGGCGCTGGAGATTTTAGGTGAAGAGGGCGCGGATATTCAACCGATCTTTATTACAATTGATCCGGCGCGCGATAGCGTTGATGTGATGAAAGGCTATATCAGCCTGTTCACGCCGCGTCTTGTTGGATTAACCGGAAGCCAAGCGCAGATTGATGAAACGCTTAAAAATTACCGCGTATTTGCGCGCAAAGTAGAAGATGAAAGCTTAAGCGATTACACGATGGATCATTCATCCTTCATTTATTTGATGAGCCCGGATGACGAATTGATCTCTATTTACCGCATACAAGATGATGCGGAATTCATCGCCAAAGACGTGCGCGCGAAAATATAAATCTGAAAATTACTGGTAAGGCTTTAGTCTTCGAGGATGCTGTTGAGCTTCATCGCTAGCCCCATATTACCCTTCACCTTTAGCTTACCCATCATGAAGGCAATATTGGGGTCTTGGGTGCCGTTCAGGATGCCTTCGAAGGTTGCGACGCTGCATGACAGAACCACGTCAGCTTCGCCGTCTTCATTCGAAATCACGGGCGGGGTTTGGGTTGCGTCTACAAAAATTAACCCTTCATCGCCGAAATCAAATTTGGCTTTGGCATTCATACCGCTGGCGAGGCTCATTTTTTGTGTAATTTGTGTGGTGATGTTTTCTATGCTCATGGGTCTATTATAATCCAAAAAAGAAGGGCAAGACAGCATCATTTTTAAGGTTGGGTTTTAGCCCCACAAAAACAAAGGGATTGTCGCGCCGAAAAGTGAGTGTTAGGCTTGAGTTTGAACGAATCACCCACGTGAAAATCAATCGGGAAAATTACAGATGATACGCCATAGTTTTAAAGCCTCACTTCTTGCCTTGAGCTTAAGTATTTCTATGGGCGCGCACGCCGCATCCGTTCAGGAACCGGACATTCATTTTTATCCTACCAAAAGCTGGAATGTGCAATCCTCGTCAGAGGATTTGGGCGGTGTTGCGGTGCAGAAATGTACGATCAGTAATCAATTCGATAATGGATTTGTTATTCAGCTTAATGGTTCCCACAAATGGGTACAGAGCATGCAGGTGGATTTTCGCCAAGATGCGTTTAACCCGGGGCAGGATTATGACGTGTCCTTGAGCGTGCCAGGCATTAAGAATAAAAAGCTTTCGGGGAAGGCCGCGAACAAGAGCCAGATTGTCATCAACATGGCCGGGCAAAAAGATTTTTACCAATCAATGCGCGATTCATCAGTGCTGGATTTAAAAATCGACAGTAATGAATTTCGCTTTTACATGTTGAATTTTACTAAAAATGCGATGGGATTTGAGCGCTGCATGGCGGGCGGTGACATTCAAGCGGCACAAAGCAAAGATAGTAAAACGCCGACTTTTAACGAAGCAATTGCGTATGAGCAAGCCGAGAAAACCGGCGTGCCGATCACTGAAATTTTACCGTCAGAGCCACGCCCCAGTATTGAAAAAGCGATTGAAGTTTCTGACGTTGAGGCCGCTGAAGTTGCCGCCACGCGATCTGCGGATTTAAGACCAATAGCGGAGACACAAGAATCTGCGCGCCCACGTTTGTCACAAATGCTAGCGGATGAAATTCAGCGCAATCCGGATATTGCCGACGTTGAATCACAGGCCCCAGCAGAGCCGAAGTTGGTTGAAAAACTAGAGGCGAAAGCCGAGCGCGAAGTAAAAGAAGTTGCGGCAGTTGATGTTGTAGAAGCCGCACCGATTGTTATTGATCCCGTGGAGCCCAAGGCCGTTGTAAAGCCGATGGAGATTTTGAAGGATGAAACCGGATTGGTTATGCCGCCGAATTTTGAAGCGCGACCAGAACTGCCGAAGCCGGTTGGGTTTAAAGAAAAGAGGCACCGAAGGATGACGCTATGGCCG
>CAKZMN010000072.1 GCA_937128575.1 uncultured Alphaproteobacteria bacterium
GATCTAAAATTCCGCTCCGTCATGAAACCAATCGCGGCCCATATTCGCAAATCAAATGCCCAAGGTGCGCAAATCACATTAGAGCAGCCACAGTTCGGCATCTCCCCCGGTCAAGCGGCCGTGTTCTACCAAGAAGGCAGAGTGCTGGGCGGCGGCTGGATTAAATCGACAGAAAGACTGTCTCGTTAGCTATGGCAGCGCTCATTTAACAGCGCAAAATTTACTGAAAATAATTGGCAGCACGCCTATGCCTCACGAAAAAGTGCAAAAACAGCAATAAAAAGATTGATAACCGCGCCCACATCCATTAAATAATGGCACTTCGAACGATGGCGGAGTAGCTCAGCCGGTTAGAGCAGTGGAATCATAATCCATGTGTCGGGGGTTCAAGTCCCTCCTCCGCTACCATTTTTCAAATTTTATAAATTAAAAAGCCTCTAAACCTTAAGCGGCATGCTGAGCATATCGAGCTCATCTTCGGCCATGGCTTGCTCCAATGGAACATTCGCCGCCACATCAATTAAAATGCCATTGGGGTCCTTCACGAAAAAATGCTTGCGCCCACAAATCGATATTTTGGTTTCAGTGACAATATCCAAACCTTCGAGATATAAATCATCATAGGTTTTCTCGACGTTTTCCACCGGATAATTCAAAATCATGCCGGATGTGGGTTTGCGGTATTCTTCAGGAATTTCATCACTATCAACAGACAAAATAGCAAGATAGGCGTTATCCCATCCTTCGCGCTGTAAGATGACAAAGCCATGCATAATTTCAAAAGCCGGCACGAAATCAAAATGATCTTCGTAATAGCTGGCGGTTTCTCCAACTTTATCCGTACAAATAATCGGGTATGAAAATTGCGTTAGCATAGCAAAAGTCCCTTATAAAATGATGTGATTATATTTTATACAATATTTAAAGTATAAAATCACGTTTTCTGCACTTAAGCATACGCACGCACAGAAAAATCGTTCCTACTTATATTGCTCAATCGCAAGTTTAACGATTTTTTTAAGCTCCGTTGCTGCCGGGCCATCATCGTCTTTTAGATCTTGCTTATGCGCCAACTGTATCGCATCAATATGTGCCTGAATGATAACGCGCTGCGCCTTGAGATTAAGCTCAGTCTCATCAATATAATCACGCAAAGACTCCGCAAAATGCGCAATCAAATTATAACCACACATCGAACCAATATCTTTAATTTCATGCGATAAAATAAAAACTTCTTCGGAAATGGCCGGGCGATCTGGCGAGTCCTTGGGCATGTCACGCATGACGTGCCACTTCTCATTCAAATTTGCAAACACTCCCGCAATCGCCGAATGACATTCCTCGCACAGTGTTTTAACCAAATCATCCGCGCCCTTAACGGCCTCTGGATCAATAAACCCCTCAGACGTATCATCCGGCTTCAAACCCATTTTACGTTTGAGCGTGTTGCTAAGTGCAATAATTTCGACTTTAGGATCGTCCATCGCGCTACCCTTCAGCTTTCTTACGTTTGTTTTTAATATGTTTCGGATTGGTCACGCGGCGATCATCACCATTAAACGGAGCATCTTTACGCCGACGGTCGGGACCAAAATAATCAGAAATAGACACAAATGACCGCGCCTTATCAATCACGCAGCATATGCGCGAGGCCAAACCAACACCGGAAATCGGCTTAACCAATGTTTCATTCGCGCCCGCATCACGTGCCATAGCCACCAACTTTTCTGTTGTATAGGCACTGACCACCACCACGGGTAAAAAACGAATATTGTCATCATCCTGCCCGCGTATCCAATTCAGCAAATCCTTGCCAGACCCGCCAGGCATAAGCCAATCCGTAACCACAATATCAATATCAGTAACATAGCGGCTCTTGCGGCGCGCCTGCGTCACTTTGAGCAAATCAATCGCCTCTTGCGCATTACTGCACACCATAATATCGCCAACACCAAACATCTTCATCATGGAAACCATAAGGCTCTGCATGTACAAAGAATCCTCGACCAAAAGCACTGTAAAATTGCTCAAATCATAGGGGGAAGGTTCGTCTTTTTTATAAATGGACATGTAAATATTTCAAAAAATTAAACATTATTGGGAAGACAAAGCCTGATCTTGCGTGCGCTTCAATCTGTTAATACGAAGCCTCAATTGGCGCTCCAAACGTTGATCATTTTCACTTTCAAACGTAACCGCGCTGGTCTCTGAATCAATAGAATAAAAATCACGCTTCACAAAATAAAACCGCATTAAACGCTCATGCGCCTTAATCACCTCATCTTCAACGGCAAAAAAGTCACTATAGGCCCCTGCATTTTCACGCTTAAGCGCGTCCCATTTTTCTAAAATGCCCGCGCGCGCCTCTTCAGGTTTTTCAGCCGCCAGCGCCGTTATCTCGGCATCGGCATCTTGAAAAACTTGAGAAATGTCAGCCGCTTCTTTATAAAGCTGCGGCACCAATTCCTGCGCCAGCAAGAAATTCTCTTCAACCGCCTCTTTGGTTTTCAAATTATCCGCAAGCGACAATTCCTTTAAAACCTTGCGCTTAACTCTATAGTCACTCGCCTTCGCAGAAACATCGCGCAGCATAGTGTTTAAAACAAATTCAAATTTTTGATCAAGCGTCGCATCCTCTGGCAAAACCAGCTCTTCCGCTTCCGCTTCCTCTTCCTGTGGCTCTGGCACGAACGTGGCTTGCTCCTCAGCCTCGGAAGCTTCTGGAGCTTCTGGCTCTACGGCTTCCTGCGCCTCAGGCAGGGCGGCCTGCTCAACGGGCGTCGAATCTATTGGCGCTTGCTCATGACCACGCAGCGTATAAAACGCCACGCCCAATACAAGCAAAACAACAATAGCAAGAACGATAATATTACTGCGGCTCATAATCCGGCCCCCTTCAATGTCTTATACAGCACCTGCGCGGTATCGCGAAGCGCATCATTCCAATCTTGGCTGGCGTCACCATCCGCGCCATCGGATACATACTTTAAGCATTTAAACGGAATTTTCTCTCGCTGGCAAATCAAAGCCAGAACATAACCTTCCATATCAACAACATCGAACGCGGCAGCCTCTTCACTTGTGTCAAAATTATCGCCCGTGCCGCACACCCCTTGCGGCAATCCTTCAATAACACCGCCATATTCAATACGAACCGGATCGCCCGAAAACGGTGTTTTAAATTTCTCTACGCCCAGCGGCGTCACATCCATATCGCGCTGAACAAAGCTGGTCGGGTTAATCAGCGTCCCGCCCGCATGCATGCGTGAACCCGCCGTGCCCAAATTAATCACCACCTCCGGCTTGTTATCACGCAGATAACGCATCAAACCATAGGCCGCATTTACCTTGCCAATGCCCGTATACAGAACGTTATAATCACCAAAAACATCCTGACTTTCCTCTTTCATTGCAAAAACCAACAGGGGCTTAGTCATGATTTTTTCTCCCAAAATAAAATCTTATCCGTAAGCTTCGTCGCATAAAACGCGACTGGAATAATCAAAACGCCAACCATTAAAAACAAATGATGCGCCTCGAAACCAACACTATACAAAATAACCGCAGCGATGGCGGATAACAAAACAAAAAACGCATCAAGCAACGCGCCTGCCGCCAAGGTGCGCGCCATATGATCATCAGGCGTGCGCGTTTGCACCATCGTCTTAAGCGGCACAGCATACAGCCCGCCGCAAACTGAAACCGCCAATAAATCAAAAGCTATGCGCCAGCCATTGGCGCTGGATAAAAATTCACCGAGCCCGCGCAGAGTTTGAGCGCCATGAACATGAGATGCAAAAAATAAATCTAGCGAGAAAACAGAAATCCCCAGCGCCGCCCACGGCACAAAAGTCGCCTTCACCTTTGATTTCAGCAGCGTGTTATTCAAAAGACCGCCCGCGGCAATCCCAAGAGAAAACACAGCTAGAAAAAATGTAAGCGTCACATTATCCACCTTCAAAACCTGACTAGTGTAATTCGGCAACTGCGCCAAATACAAACCACCAACAAAGAAAAAATAGGCATGCGCAACAATTGCGGTAAACACCCCTTGCGGGCGAGCCGCCGCCGCGCGAATAATGCGCGCGGCCTCCAAAGGGGCATTATAACCAATCGTTAAATCAGGAGAGGACGCGGGCGCAGGCGGTATAAACCGGCTGGCGATATAACCGATAAGTGCACATATCATAAGCAGCGCCATAACCATCATTTGCCCAAACGCATCAACAATTAAAATCGTACCCGCAATCGTACCCAGCAAAATTGAAAGATAAGTGCCCGTATTGACCAACGCGTTCCCCCCTATCAATTCATCGTCATTTAAATGCTGAGGCAAAATGGCAAATTTGCTGGGGCTGAACAGTGCAGATTGCGCGCCAAACAAAAACAGCGCGCCGAGAAGCGCCAAAACCGAACCTGAAAACAACGCAAATATAGTCGCAATAACAATAAAAATTTCAGCAATTTTAATCCACTGAATCAAAGCCGCCTTATCATATTTATCCGCCAGCACACCGCCCAGCGGGGTGAGCATAAGAAAGGGCAAAATGAACACCCCCGCTGCAATACTAACCAGCGTCTCAGGCGCCGCCATATCGCTTTGCACCAAGCCATAGGCCAGCAAAACCACCAAGGCCGTTTTAAAGAAATTATCGTTGAAAGCCCCCAGAAATTGAGTAACAAATAACGGCCAAAATCGTCGTTTATTCATCAGAGAAAATTGATTGAGAATAGTGTCCTCCTAAGTCCTAGCCACCATAGCATCATCGCGGCAAATAAATCTTGTATAAAAACATTCTAATTAGTTGAAAATTTATAGACCATTTGCTATAAAAAACTCAGTTTTTCGAATGACTTTTTGCGCGAATAGATGCAATCAAGATTTTATCTATTTGCGCGAACGGACAAACGAAAAAACGGATAGTAATTTAATGAGTACCCCAAACGCTGCCTCGCTGAATAAAGACAGCAATGCCGCCCCCGTGCCGCCCGTGGAAAATGGCGCTGACATCGCCCCCATTTTCCCCCTTGCCGGCAAAACCAACCTCACCAACCGTGATATTGATCGCCTATTGAAAAAGGCATTAATGGATAAATACGCCGATATCGAGGCCCATAAAAAATCATATAAAGATGAATGGGCTGCCGATTTACCAACCTTCTATAAAACGATAATCATTCCCAACACCATCAATGTGGGCGAGACGGTCGCTGCCTCCGGCGTTATTGGCTATAT
>CAKZMN010000073.1 GCA_937128575.1 uncultured Alphaproteobacteria bacterium
TTTTGGACATATCTAAAATGTCGCTGATGAGGTCGAGAAGATGTTCGCCGCTTTCGCGAATGCCGCCAATATATTCTAAATATTTTTCGGTGCCGATGGGGCCAAGTAGCTGGCGCTGCATCATTTCTGAAAAACCGATAATGGCATTTAGGGGCGTGCGTAATTCATGGCTCATATTGGCCAAAAATTGTGATTTCGCGGCATAGGCTCTCTCTGCGGAGTCTTTGGCTTCCGTGAGTTTGCGCTCATTTAACATGCGTTCAGTCATGTCCTGCATAATGCCGTATAGAGCAACGACTTCGCCAGTTTCGTCCTTGCCGCATCGTCCTTCACAACGGATAAAACGAATATCGCCGCTGGGTTGTTTGATGCGAAATTCCATGTCGTAATCTTTTTCTTCAATAATTGCGCGCTGAAAAACCTGGTTTACGCGGCCAACATCGTTTCGATGCACCATTTTGTTTAGCCCGAGAAGCGTTGGGCGGCTTTCGCCCTTTTCAACGCCGAAGATGCGATAGATCTCTTGTGACCATTCGAGTTCTTCCTGACCGATTTTCCAGTACCAATGGCCCATGCGACCGATTGATTCTGCTTCGGTTAATTGCTTTTCGCGGCGTTCTAAAGCTTTTTCGTGGGCTTTGATTTCGGTTATGTCGTGACCGCGCGCGTAGATAAGTTGTCCGGCTTGGTCAAAGCGCCATGCTATCCAGCGTTCGTCGCCATCATCGTTTTGCACCAATGCATTGAATGAAGTATCTTTTTCTTGGATGTTTGGCTTTTCATGATCGCTAAACAGGCTCATGAAATTTACGGCTTTTGGTAGTTTGTTATCTTCAAAATTAAAGAGGCTTGTGAAGGGTGCATTTGCCCTTAGCGCTTGGCCTTTTTTGTTGAGCACGACCATAGCGTCGCCGGACATTTCTAAAAAGCGCGCCATATCGATCTGGCCGGTGATTGCGCCGCTATCTTGGTTATTGTCTTGCTTTTGTCCAAGAATAATCGCCTCAAAAACTTTTAAATCTTTTTTGGTGGTTTTCTTTTTAAGGGCTTGGGAGCCGACTAAATAACGTTGTTTGTCGGGCGTGGTTAGCCAATCAAAGTGAAAGTCGAAGCTTTCCTTATGGCCGTTTATTTTTACCTTTTGTATGCCGGTCTGTATTTTGTCCAATGTTTTGCTGGCCTTTGAAAAGCGTATGACGGAATGGACGTCTGCTTGTTTCAGATCATCAGGCTGTATGTGGGAAAGAAGGCAAAAGGAATTGCTGGCGTATATAATTTGACCATCTTCGGAAATGGCGACGCGCGGCGTCGGGTCATCCGTCGCCAAATTAATGGATTCGTGGTGGTTTTGTTCAGTAGTTAAGTCTTTGCGTGCCATGAATTCGTACGAAAGAGAGGAAACAAAAGAAAGAGACGCAGATCGCGAACTCCATACATAATACCATAATTTAAAAATATATGTGGGTACAAGTATTATATAGAAAATAGAGTTTTAAATGATCGCAAAAAAAGCCGCCCATTTAAGGCGGCTTTTGATTGTTTGGTTTTTAAGCTTGAAGCTTAATTATTGTATTTTACGCCGCAGCCATAGGCCTGCGTTGAAGATACTTCAACGGGGCGGTCGGCTTTGATGTCTGCCAATGCGGCAGTGACGTAGTTCTTTGCGCCATCTACAGTTTCGTGACGTGGGCTAGAATTATCATCGATAGCGCCTGCATATACTAGCGCGCCTTCCTTGTTGATGACGTACATGTGCGGCGTCGTTTGCGCATCATATAGCTTGCCGATCTCGCCGGAGGCATCCAAGATTTTTACGCTTGGGTGTGCATTTGCGTCTGCTACGATTTTCTTCGCTTCTTCAGGCGTTGTGTGTCCCTGACGACCATCGGCGGAGGATACGATTGAAACCCAGACTACGCCGTCATCGGTGGCGGCCTTTTGGATTTTCTGCATGTTGCCTGTGTCGTAATGCTTTACTACGAATGGGCATTGGTGGTTTGTCCATTCCAGCACCACATTTTTGCCTTTTTGGTCGCTAAGCTTGAAGGTTTCACCGTTTATGTCTACAGCTTCGAAATCTGGTGCGGTTGCGCCGATTTCTGGGGCTGCAAATGCTGGCGTTGCTACAAAGAGCATGGCCGCGGCGAGGGCTAGTTTTACTGTATTAATCATGGTTGTGATCTCCTGTTAAGTTGATGGTTTGTTATATAGAATTTTCTACAGCTTTTTTAATTGTGTCGGGCGTTAAAATTTGAGGGAGAACCAATGTTTCTGGCCTTTCTCCGGTTTGCGCATTGCGCGACCCATAATAGACATAGAGCGGTACGCCCTGATGTCCATATTTGTTTAGAAACTCAGTGACTGTTTGATCGTAATTGGTCCAGTCACCAATTAAATACTGCACATTATTGTCTGCAAAGACTGTACGTGTGCTGTCCTTGTTAATGGCGACCGCGTGATTGACCTTACATGTGATGCACCAGGCGGCGGTCATTTCCACAAATACTGGGTCGTTGCCGCTCAATAGGGTTTCTAAATGTTCAGCGGAATAGGTTTCACCGAACGCGCTATGCGTTGCTTGCGGGGCTGGGCTGTCTAATTCTCCGGCGGGGAGTAGGGCGAGGGGCGCTAAAAATGACAAGACGACAAGCGCTTTTGTTATGATTCTCATTATGCCTTTTTTGGGCATGCTGCGGATAAGCCATAGCCCGAAGGTGATGAAAACGACGCCGAATAATAGGCCTAAAACACCCATGGATCCAGCTTGCTGGCTTAATACCCAAACTAGCCATGCGGCGGAGGCGAACATAGGGAAGGCCAAGAATTGACGGAAGGTTTCCATCCATGCGCCAGGTTTGGGTAGGGCCTTTAGTAATGGCGGTGCGAAGGATAGGAGCAGGTAGGGAAGCGCCAAGCCAAAGCCAAGGGCGGCGAACACCGCAAGGCCGATGATTGTGGGTTGCAATAGTGCGTAGCCAATGGCAAGGGCCATGAATGGCGCGCTGCAGGGGGTGGCGACCAATGTTGCTAGCACGCCTGTAAAGAAGGAGCTAGCGGGGCCGTTGCCTTGCGTTAGCTTGCTGCCAGCATTACCGAAACTGGTTGAGATTTCGAAATAACCAGACAGGTTCATGCCGACGATGAACAAGATATAGGCCAGTACAGAGACAACGATGGGGTTTTGTAGCTGAAAGCCCCATCCGATTCCTGCGCCGCTTGCTTTAAGGGCGATGAGCAGGCCAGCGATGGCGAGGAAGCTCATGATGACGCCTGCGGTGTATGACAGGCCGTGTATGCGCGCCAATGCGGGGTGTTTTTCCGATATTTTAACAAGGCTTAGGGCTTTGATCGATAAAACAGGGAATACGCAGGGCATAAGGTTTAGTATTAATCCGCCGAGCATGGCAAAAATGATGGCCTTAATTAATGTGGTTTTATGTGGTGCTTCTGCGGTATCTGTTGTTGAAGAAACCACAACTAACATCGTATCTGTAGAATAATTTTGGAAAGTTCCGTTGCTCAATGTCCACACAAAAACACTGGTGTCTTGTGGTAAATTGATTACTGTTGAAGTTGCCAATGTAGGGTCAATAATTGTTGCTG
>CAKZMN010000074.1 GCA_937128575.1 uncultured Alphaproteobacteria bacterium
TCTTATGAATGGCGCTGAAGAGAAAATTAAGCAAAAGGCTGCTAAAAAATTGAATTCCCTTCGTGAGAAGGCCGCTGAGAAAACACAATCTGCAGAAGCTGAAATTGAAAAGGCGCGCAAAGCTGCCATGAAAGATATGGACGCAATCGCCGCAGAAGTAGCCAGTCAGGCCGCTGAAAAAATTGTTGGTATCAGCACAGATATTAAAGATGCGAAAAGCGTTATCGCGAACATTAACAAGAAGGCGGCATAATCATGATGGCTTTACTTGAAGATTCCACAGCTTGGCTGGCGCTATCCTTTATTATTTTCCTGTTCATTCTTGTTCGCATGGGCCGCAAGGCCTTCATCGGCTTGCTTGATGGTCGTATTGCTAGCGTTCGTGAAGAAATCAAAACCGCAGAAAATTTGCGCGTAGAAGCACAAGAGTTGCTCGCGCAATATCAGCGTAAGCACCGCGACGCGGTTAAGGATTCACAAGAGATCATTGCCAATGCTGAAAAGCGCGCTGCAGAGATTACGAAAGCCGCAGAAGCCGATCTTGCGGAAACAAGCAAGCGCCGTGAAAAACAGCTGAAGGAACGTCTTGATCGTTTGGAGCAATCTGCGATTGGTGAAATTCAGAAATATGCAGCTGAGCTTTCGATTAAAGCAACGACTGAAATCATTGCGTCCCAGCTTGATAAGAAATCAAATGCAAAGCTGGTTGATCAAGCGATCAAAGATATTCCACAAAACATACATTAAATCCCATGGCTGAGCCTCTCGATAGTTTAGACACGCGCGGCCTTGTTGATGAGCTTTGCGCGGGCGCGAAGGACTCCTCCTCCATTTTATTACAAGCCAGTGATGCTCAAGTTGATGGCACTCTTCAAAGCCTTGCGGCTGCGCTTCGTGATAATCACGATCTTATTTTAGAGGCTAACGAAAAAGATGTTGAGGCGGCGCGCGCGCGGGATTTAGCCGAAGCGCTTATTGATCGTTTGAGCTTGGATGCAGACCGGATTGAGGGCATTGCAAGCGGCGTTGAGACGGTTCAATCATTCCCCTGCCCCGTAGGCAAAGTTTTATGGCAGACCGAGCGCCCGAATGGTTTAGATATTCAGCGCGTGGCGGTGCCGATTGGTGTTTTGGGCATGATTTATGAATCGCGCCCCAATGTTACGGTGGATGCGGCGGCGCTGTGTTTGAAATCTCGCAATGCGGTTGTTTTGCGCGGTGGATCTGAAAGCCTTCATAGCTCGATTGCGCTGCATGGTCTTATTCAGGCGGCGCTCATTGAAAATGATTTACCGCCGGAATGCGTTTCCATGATCCCCATTTCTGATCGCGCGGCCGTGGGGCATATGCTGGCCGCGAATAATTACATTGATGTGATGATCCCGCGCGGTGGGCGCGGTTTGATTGAGCGCGTGATGAACGAAGCGCGCATGCCGGTCTTTGGTCATTTAGACGGGCTGTGTCACATTTACATTCACCCAAGCGCGCAGGCCGATATTGCGCGCGAAGTTACGCTAAATGCGAAAATGAGACGCACGGGCGTATGCGGCGCGGTTGAGACGCTGCTGCTTGATAGTGCGCTGGATCAGACAATTGCCAAGGATGTTGTATCAACCCTACTGGATAATGGATGCGAAGTTGTTGGTGATAAGCTGGCGCGCGCACTGGATAGCCGCATTGGTGAGGCCGCTGCGGCGGACTGGACAACGGAATATTTGGCGCCGAAAATTAGCGTGGCCGTGGTTAGCGGCGCGAAGGAAGCGGTGAAGCATATTAATTCATACGGGTCACATCATACCGACAGTATTTTGTGTGAAGATGCGGACGCGGCGCAGTATTTTTTGAATAATGTTGATAGCGGCATTGTGCTGCATAATGCCTCCACGCAGTTTGCCGATGGCGGTGAATTTGGTATGGGCGCAGAGATTGGTATTGCCACGGGCAAGATGCATGCGCGCGGGCCTGTTGGGCTAGAGCAGCTATGCACCTATAAATATATTGTCCGCGGCACTGGACAAACCCGTCCATAAGGGCAAGTTTAAAAGCAGGCAATAACTTCGAAAGAGAGCGCCTTGGCTATTTTTTCACCACCAGTTTTGGGTAATTCTACGCGATGGAATGGTATGCGCGTTGGCTTATTGGGCGGGTCATTTAACCCCCCGCATGAAGGGCATATGCATATTAGCCTTGCCGCGCTAAAGGCGCTGGATCTGGATGCGGTGTGGTGGTTGGTGACGCCGAAGAATCCGATTAAGTCGATTAATCCGCAGCCCTTGGAAGAGCGGATGCGTTTATGCCGTGATTTGGTTGATCATCCAAAAGTTTTGATTTCCGACATCGAAAAGGATTTGGGCACCAACATTACCTATTTCACGGTGCGTAAATTAAAGGATAATTTTCCTAACACACAATTTGTATGGATTAGCGGCATGGACAACGCGCGCAACCTTCATCGCTGGAACCATTGGCAGAGGCTGCTTCAGGAGGTGCCGATGCTGCATTTAACGCGTAATCCGGCGAAGTCCTTGGTGCAGGCCTGCCCCTTGCGTATGTTGCGGACGCAAAAACATGTGTTTATTGACCGTGGAAGCCGACTGCCGCTGGATCCCGGGACAACATATTGGATGATGCAAAAGAAAATGGTTGATATTTCATCGACGGAAATTCGAGAAAACCCCGTTAAATATCAAGAGCTTAGGCGCAGAAAACTGCTGTAGGAGCGGCTTTTGAGGTGTCCATTTGATGGACAGTGGGCCGGAATCGTAATATAATGGAATTATGAGTTTGATCTTAGAGATTCGACATCACTATTTAAGTAGGTGGATATGACGCAAAGACAGCGGCGCATCAAATCTTCTGTTACAACGACCAACATTTCTGGATGTATGATTTTAGCTGAGCCTTGTTGCTCGGCTTTTTTTGTGTTAGCTGGATAAGTATCAATAACTAGAAAGGAGGCCTCGGCCATTTTAACTTATGAAACCAAAGGGGCACTTACCCCCGAAGATATCAAAGCCATTGTCGAGCAGTCGTTAGACGCAGACAAGGCCACCGACATGGTTACCATCGATTTAAGAGGGAAAACCGCCATTGCTGATTATATGGTTGTTGCCTCTGGAACATCATCACGGCACGTTAGCGCCATTGCGCAAAAGCTTAAGGGTCGTTTAGAGCTTCGCGGTGTGAAGCAGATTAAAATTGAAGGTGCAGATCAATGTGACTGGGTTGCCATTGATGCGGGAGATATCATCGTTCATTTGTTTAGACCAGAGGTTAGATCTTTTTATAATATTGAAAAAATGTGGGGGCCTAATCTTGCGCCCGAAGTTTCGAGCGAACACGCCCAAATTTAAAGTCACATAAATTCATAAACCCTCTTTCATTTCATAGGCAAAGCATGTTTTATTATTAGCATGCTTAAGATTGATGTCATTGTTGTTGGACGTTTGCGCACCGGCCCGTTTTTCGAGCTGTATCAGGATTATGCGAAGCGTATTAAATGGTCTTTATCTCTGTTTGAGATTGAGGTTAAACAAAAATCACCGAAACTCGCCGAAGAAGAAGCCAAGAGAATTCTTGAGCATGTTGATGATCGCGGCTTTGTTATTGTTCTTGATGAAAAGGGCAATGGCCTGCGCAGTTTGGATTTTGCAAAGACGATTGGCAATCTTCAGGACACGGGTGAGAACCATATACAGTTTATTATTGGTGGCGCGGATGGCTTAACGGATGAAATTAAGGGGCGCGCTAATCTTCTTCTTAGTTTTGGACAGCAAACATGGCCACATATGCTTGCGCGCGTGCTGCTTTTAGAACAAATTTATAGAGCACAGCAAATTTTAATTGGCCACCCATATCACCGCGAATAATGCGTTTATTTATAATTTTCAGCTTTGTTTTATTCACCG
>CAKZMN010000075.1 GCA_937128575.1 uncultured Alphaproteobacteria bacterium
AAGCACAAGTCGCTGAGATGATTCTCTGTAAAGTAATGGAAGATCGTACAGGGGTTAAAAAGAAACAACTCAAAGACACAGCACGGGACAATGTATTACAACAACCCGTCTTTACGGTTCACATCCCTACCTGGTTTAAAGACTTGGATGTTTTGACGCTATCCCCCAAGCCACCGTCGAGCGAGATGGAAACGGACTGGGCAAAGTTTGAGGATTGTATCGAGGCCGCGGGCGACGATACCGAAATTGCGATTAAGATCGTGATTTTCGATGATGCGGATTATGATTATGCGCGGGAAGCGGCGGAATGTTACCCCGATTTCCCGATATATCTACAGCCCGGCAACCATGCGGTTGAGGGCGTAGCCGAAATTGATGCCTTGAACGAGCGCATGCGCTGGCTGGTTGAAAAGGTGAATAGTGATAAATGGTTTAGCGCAACAGTTTTGCCACAATTACACGTCCTGTTATGGGGCAATGCAAAAGGAGTTTAGAGATGAACGAACAGACCCAAAATCAAACATTGTTGGCTAAGTTTATAACTGGAGTTTTTATTCTGATCCTTGTGGCATGTTTTGTTGTGCCTATAGCAATGGGCATTCAAGAATTTGTTCAGGCGTCGGACATCTTTACAGCGCCATTCGTTCTTTATTCTGGTGTGTCGGGATTGATGGTTGCGTTTGTTTGGTTTTACTTTTGGTTGGTTGTGGCTGTGGGCATAAAAATGAAAATCAACAAGTGGACGGGCGCGTTTGGGGGAATAATTGTATGTGTTGTCTGGCTTGCGTTTTTTCATTTCTGTGAAGCCCCGTTAACGTATTATTACGTTGATAAATACATTAATGAAGAGGCAAAAGAATACGTATCGTGCGGATATCAACACAAAACAACCAATAAGTCACAATACAGTAAGATCTTTGTTTTTGCTCAGGCGGATATTGGCTGCGCCCCTTATGAAGCGTTGGGCTTGCGGAAGATTGGCGGTAAAAAAGGGCGTAAAGCAATCGAAAAATTAAATGAGAAATATGAAGGATAAAATCGTTATGAGCGACAATATATATGAGAATTTAACGCAGCTAGGCAGCCACACGGCGTTGCCCGATGATCCGAAGGATGCGGTGTTGGAGCGCGTGCCGAACCCGAAAAAAGACATGGAGTATAATGTTCGCTTTACAGCGCCGGAATTTACATCGCTTTGCCCCCTAACGGGCGCGCCGGATTTTGCGCATTTGATGATTGATTATGTGCCGGGTGATTGGCTGGTGGAGAGTAAGTCGCTTAAGCTGTTTTTAGGCTCCTTCCGCAATCACGGATCATTTCATGAGGATTGTACGCTGGAAATTGCCAAGCGTCTTGTTGAAATTACTGAGCCGAAATGGCTGCGTATTGGTGGGTATTGGTACCCTAGAGGCGGGATTCCGATTGACGTGTTTTATCAAACGGGTGAAGCGCCCAAAGGCGTTTGGATCCCCGAGCAGGGCGTGCCGCCATATAAAGGGCGCGGCTAAGCGATCAAAAAAACTTGCGTGATTAACGCTATGGCGCTATATGTTTCTGCGGAAGGGACGGGCGGCGTGTTCGCCAACCCGGTCAGAACCGAAAGGTAGCAGCCGTAACGAATTTCTCTGGGTCGTTCCTTCCACTTTCTTTGTAATTTTCCTTCTGACAGCGTTACTTCGTCTCCCGCGTATTGATATACGCGTCGTTTCTTGTGCCTTATCAGATGCAAAATGCCTTCGAAAGAGGCGTTGGGGCGTTTTTGGGGAATAAAAAGCGATTTACATGATTATCTGTGAGTAGCGGTGATGATTATTTGCCCTGAAGCGGGAATCGGATTAGATATTAAGTATGTCTGAGCAAACCACATCTGAAAAAAATGTCCCGTATCGCGTGCTTGCGCGTAAATATCGTCCGCAAAATTTTGAAGAATTAATTGGTCAAGATGCGCTGGTGCGTACGCTTACCAATGCGATTACTTCTGGGCGGATCGCGCATGCGTTCATGCTGACGGGGGTGCGCGGGGTTGGTAAAACAACGACGGCGCGCATTATTGCCAAGGCGCTTAATTACAAAGGCCCAGATGGGACGAGCGGCCCGACGACGGGGCCGACAGATGATTGTTCCCTATGTCAGGCGATATCTGAGGACCGTCATCCAGATGTGATTGAGATGGATGCGGCGACGCGCACGGGGATTGATGATATTCGTGAAATTTTGGATGGCGTGCGTTATGCGCCGACCGAAGCGCGCTATAAAGTTTATATTATTGATGAGGTTCACATGCTGTCTAAGCAGGCATTTAATGCACTGCTTAAGACATTGGAGGAGCCCCCGGAGCACGTGAAGTTTATTTTTGCGACAACCGAAATTCGTAAAGTGCCCATTACGGTGTTGTCGCGTTGTCAGCGTTTTGATTTGCGCCGCGTCGATGTGCCGACGCTGGTTGATCATTTTAAGAATATTTGTGCCTCTGAGCAGGTTGAGATTGAAGAAGAAGCCGTGGCCCTAATCGCGCGCGCGGCGGATGGATCTGTTCGTGATGGTTTGAGCTTGCTTGATCAGGGCATAGCGCTGAGCAGTGAAAAAATTACGACCGTTCAGGTGCAGGACATGCTTGGTCTGGCGGATCGTGCGCGTAACTTGGATTTGCTTGAGCGCGCATTGTCTGGCGACATGCCAGAGGCGTTGGAGATTATGGATGATTTGTACCGCAGCGGCGCGGATCCTACGGTTTTAGTGCAGGATTTATTAGACCTTACGCATATTTTGACGAAGCTTCGCGCTGTGCCGGCGGCGAATGAAATGAAGCATGCTATGGCCGCGGATGAAGTAAAGCGCGCCAGCGAGCTTGCACAAAAATTGACGATGCCGACGCTGGGCAAGACGTGGCAGATCATATTAAAGGGTTTGTCGGAAGTGCAGAGCGCGCCCAATCCGCAAAATGCAGCGGAGATGGTTATTATTCGCCTAGCCTATGCGGCCGACCTTCCTGATCCAGCGGATCTTTTGAAAAGAATTAAGAGTGAGGGTGGTAGCAGCGCGCCATCTGGCGGTGGAAGCAGTTCATCTGCGCCTGCAGCCTCTTCGCCTGCGCCGCGTGAACATGCTGCGGCGCCAGCAATGGAAACATCTACGGCGCCTGTGGCTTCTTCGTCCTCATCTGCGCCTGTTACGGCTAGCGCCCCTGCATTGGTTGCTGTGGCTTCGTCACCAGCGATTGAGCAGCAGCCTGATGGGATGCGTGAAATTCATACGCTGGCGGATATGGTTTATGTTTTGGAAGAGGCGCGCGAAGTTATGCTGGCGGGGCAATTATATCAATTCGCGCATTTGGTACATATTGAACCGGGCCGTTTAGAGATTAGGCCGACCGAGATGGCGCCGCCAAAAATGACGCAAGATTTGGGTAAAGTTTTGATGCAGGTTACGGGGCAGCGCTGGATTGTTTCTGTATCCGGTAAACCCGGGCAGGCAACATTGGCGGAGCAAGCGACAGCGGCGCGCAATCAAGAAATAGCGCAAATTTTACAAATGCCGGTTGTACGCGAAGTGATGGATGTTTTCCCCGATGCGGAGCTGGTGGATATTATTAAGACCGAAGAGACAACCAAACATTAATTTTAATAAAGAGGGCATAGGCCGATGATGAATATTCAAAAAATGATGCAGCAGGCGCAGCAGGTGCAGTTCAAGATGCAAGAGCTTCAGGAAAAGATGAAGGATATTGATGTTACTGGCGAGTCTGGTGGCGGCTTGGTTAAGGTGTTGATGAGTTGCGATGGGCGACTTAAGTCAATCGACGTATCGGCCGAGGCCGGTGAAGATAAGGAAACGATGGAAGATTTGATCGTTGCGGCGGTTAATAATGCGACGGAGGCGAAAGAAGCCAAAGTGCAGGAAGAGACCAAAGCATTGATGGGCGGCATGGGTCTTCCTGAAAATGCCAAGCTTCCGTTCTAGGTTTTTTAGCCATGATCATTCCCGCCACGGCTTTTGTATTTTTTACAGCCTTTATGTACACCATGTACACCACCCGTTGTTAATATCAGCGTCGTGATTGGAGGCGTTGCCATTTTTCTTATAACTAAAAGCTAGGATGATATGCGTATTATCACATGGAATATAAACTCTGTACGTCTCAGAATTAATTGGGTGCAAAGAGTTTTAGAGACGTACAATCCCGACATTTTATGTTTGCAGGAAACAAAGACCCCTGATGAGCATTTCCCGCTGCAGGCTATTCAGGATATGGGGTATGAGCATGTCCATTTTCAGGGCATGAAGAGCTATAACGGCGTTGCGATTATTTCCCGCGTTCCCTTTATTAAAACCGATAAGCATGATCGCGCGGGCAAGGAAGATTGTCGTCATATCTCCGCCAGTTTTAAAGATTTTGATCTGCATAATTTATATATCCCCGCCGGCGGTGATGAGCCGGATCCGGCGATCAATGAGAAGTTTAAGCATAAGCTGGATTTTATTGACGATATCACTGGGTTTTTTAAAGACACGTACACAAGCGACAAACCTGTTGTGACGCTGGGTGATTTTAATATCGCGCCGCAAGAGCATGATGTTTGGTCGCATAAGCAATTATTGAAGGTTGTGTCTCACACGCCCGTGGAGGTGGAGCGGCTGGAGAAGATGCGCGCCTCCCTCGATTGGATAGATACAGCACGTCATTTTATTCCTACGGAAGAAAAGGCCTATAGCTGGTGGTCGTACAGAAACCGCGATTGGCAAAAATCTAATCGTGGGCGAAGGCTTGATCACATATGGGTGACGCCGCCGCTGAAGGGCGCGCTGAAGGGGTATGATTGTCCAACGGAGGCGCGTAATTGGGAAAAGCCTTCGGACCATGTGCCCGTTATTTTAGATTTGGATCTTGCGGCTTAATCTTTTTCGATAGAGCCCGCCGCGACAATTTTCATTGTTTTTGGGGCTTGCGCGATAATTACGAAGCCATCGGCAGGAAACATGTCTTTAGGGACATTGAGGTTTCTGTATCCACCATCCCAGTTCAATAATTTTTGAGCATGAGTTGCGACGTTGATGTTTTTCATGATTTTACCAGCAAGGGGTCCGGCGGTGACGGGCATGTCTTCTCTCTTTTTATAGGCAAAAAGCCAGATATCTGCCGGTTCTTTTACATTAATTTTTGGCAGAGTGATGCTGAGGTCTTTTGAGCCGAGATCAAGCTGTATCGCGCTTACATCGTTCATTGAGGAGGCGAGATTAATCGCGGCCTGTAATATATGTTCTTGGTCGCCCTTTGTGTCAAACTGGCCGTTAATAATGGTTTTGGGGGTGCTGCTCTCGCTCAGGCCCAAGGCATTTGAGTATTGATCGTGCCGGAAATCGCAGAATTCTCTGGCGAAGGGGTCGGGCACTTGTTCCTCGAAGAAGGTCACGTGACAGCTGATGAGTATCAGGTTGCTGCGCGGTAAGTCTGAGAGTTTTTCGAATTGTTCGCTGGCGGGGGGGGTGTCTGAGCAGCCGGGAGAGGTGAATAGCTCCACCACCGTTAGCCCCTTTGCGGCGCTTGCATTGTGCGCCTGCCCTATGAAGACGTAGCCCATTA
>CAKZMN010000076.1 GCA_937128575.1 uncultured Alphaproteobacteria bacterium
GTCAACGTTCAGAACGAGCATTAGCGCTTGCTGTTGCAGAAATGTATGTTAATGGAGTCTCAACCAGGAGGGTAAAGGGTTCTGGTGCAAACCTTTCCCAACCTTTGCACACCCATCTAAACTTCGGCTTTCTCTGAAGATTTAAGCAGCTAATCCGAAGATTTTTTCTATAAACTTTTTTTGAGCGATAACATCATGTCGCCCCACATGTTCTATCTGTCCTTTCCTTATCATGTGCATAGATTCATAGCCTTCGATTGTCGCTTGTGCAGTCCCAAATGTTTGCAGCCCTTGACTATACTTAACCCGTTTTTTCAAGAATCTGTGATCCTGCTCTATGATATTATTCAGATATTTTATCGGTCGAAGCTTTGATTGTTTGCCGATACGTCCTTCTTTTTTCATGGTTTCAAAGGCTGGAGGATAAGCGGCATTCTTATCGACTCCTATAACCCTTGGCTTCACAATATAATCATTTTTCAAGACTTTTCGGAAAAATTTCTCTGCAGATGCTTGATCCCTTTTTTCGCTTAGCATCCAATCAAGGGTGTTCCCTTCTGAGTCAATCGCCCTATAAAGATAGCGACAAACTCCCTTGATCTTAATGTAGGTCTCATCAACCCGATATGAGTCATTTGTTTTTTTCAGAAACTTTTTCATTCTTTTCTTGAACTGAGGTCCATATTCATGGACCCATCTCATAATTGTCGTATGACTTACGGACATCCCTCTTTCTTCCATCATGATGACAAGGTCTCGATAACTCAAAGCAAATAAGCAATACCACCTCACGGTCCAAAGAATGATTTCTCCACTAAACTGCTTCCATTTGAACGGATGTTCATCAAGATCTTTGCTCATCGTGTGCTCCTGGGTCATGAAACGCAAAGACACAATTTTAAAATGATCACGCTTTTTAAGCAGCAGATATTTCTTCATGCAAAGTTTGCACCAGAACCAAACATAGCGGAGAACGAGCTAAGCTCTATGACACGGCAGTGTTTAAGAAATCGACGTATAGGGGACATTGATACATTGAGAAAGCAAACTGAGGCATGGGCAGCCAAAACAAATGCAAAGCAACGGGGGGTTGATTGGCAATTTACCGTTGGAGATGCAAGGCACAAGCTTAAATCTATTTATCCTAAAATCAAAGAATGACAGAGCACTAGTTTTTTTCCAAAATTTTTATGTTTTCGGAATATTTTGTCACGCTTGCATAAATTAGCGCCAAACTTTTCTTATGCCTCTCCCTAATCCTTTAAAACTTATTTTAAGCCTGTTTGCGAGGACTTTGCTCTTCAGTTAGATTTCCTGTATTTCTAATTCGTTTTTTGCGCTAAAAGCAGCATTTCTACGATTCGTTTGTAATAGATAAGATTTATTGAACTAAACAGACATAATCAATTTTATTTATGTGTGGTTTTTGTGTATTTTTTAATTCTGTTGACGTAAGTGATGTGAGTTTTTCAATCGCACTGTTAGTTAGCGTAATGCGATTATGATGATCTTGTTTATCATCTCGGTTTTTACGCATGCTTATCTTGGTTGCCGCGAGGTGGTTGAAGATTACTTCCATAAAGAATGGATGAAAATCTCTAAGCTTGTCGGCATGTATCTGTTTTTCTTTGCGATGGGCGCCGCGTCCATCTTCAGTGTTTTAAAAATCGCCTTTACGGCAGGACTATAGGAATTAGAGGAAATAAATGACTCAAAGTTACGAAATAATTGATCACGAATTTGATGTGGTTGTTGTTGGCGCCGGTGGTGCTGGTTTGCGCGCTGGGTTTGGCTGCGCGGAAAAGGGGCTTAGAACGGCTTTTATTTCAAAAGTTTTCCCAACGCGCTCTCACACGGTGGCGGCGCAGGGCGGTATATCTGCGGCTTTGGGCAATATGGGCGACGGCGATGACTGGCGCTTTCACATGTATGACACAATTAAGGGCTCCGATTGGTTGGCGGATCAGGACGCCGTTGAATATCTCTGTAAAGAAGCCATCCCTGCAATTATTGAGCTTGAACATTACGGCGTGCCATTCTCACGCACTGCAGAAGGCAAGATTTATCAGCGCGCCTTTGGTGGTATGACCACAAATTACGGTAAGGGCACAGCGCAGCGTACATGCGCCGCCGCTGACCGTACGGGGCACGCTATTTTACATACGCTATATACTCAGTCTTTAAAGCATAAAGCTGAATTCTTCATCGAATATTTCGCGCTTGATTTGATCATGGGCGAGGACGGTGAATGTCTCGGTGTTATGGCTTGGGATCTCGACACAGGAACGCTCCATCGCTTCCGTGGTCATCAAACTATTTTGGCAACTGGCGGTTATGGTCGTGCGTACTTCTCTTGTACATCTGCCCACATTTGTACTGGTGATGGCGGCGCTATGGCGCTGCGCGCTGGTCTGCCTTTGCAGGACATGGAATTTACGCAGTTCCACCCAACCGGTATTTATGGGGCAGGCTGCCTAATCACCGAAGGTGTGCGCGGCGAGGGCGGTTATCTAACCAACTCAGAAGGGGAGCGATTCATGGAGCGCTATGCCCCAAGCGCGAAAGACTTGGCATCACGTGATGTTGTATCTCGTTCAATGACCATTGAAATTCGTGAAGGTCGCGGCGTTGGGCCCAAGAAGGACCACATTCACCTAAATCTTATGCATCTTGATCCCGATATTATTGGTGAACGCCTGCCGGGCATCGCCGAATCCGCGCGCATTTTCGCGGGCGTTGATGTAACCAAGGAGCCAATCCCCGTATTGCCAACCGTGCATTACAACATGGGCGGCATTCAAACCAACTATAAGACTGAGGTTATTAACCCAACCAAAAAAGACCCGAATAAAGCCGTGCCAGGATTAATGGCTATCGGTGAGGCTGGTTGTGTTTCTGTGCATGGCGCGAACCGTTTGGGTTCTAACTCATTGCTTGATCTGGTTGTGTTCGGTAGAGCGGCGGCTATTCATTGCGCCGAAACTATTACGCCGGGCGCCACTCATAAATCGCTTAAGGGCGGTGACGATGGCACCAAGGCGATTGAGCGCCTCGACCATTACCGCCATGCCAAGGGTAAAACTTCAACATCAGCTCTGCGCGAAAAAATGCAGCGCGTTATGCAAGATCACGCCGCCGTGTTCCGCACTGGAGATACGTTGGATGCGGGCGTTAAGGCAATTGATAAATGCTTTAAAGAGAAAAAAGACATCGGTATTTCCGATCGTTCTATGATCTTTAATACAGATCTAGTGGAGGCGCTGGAGCTGGATAATCTAATGTCACAGGCTGTTGTATCTATGCATTCTGCCGCGAACCGTAAAGAATCGCGCGGTGCACATGCCCGCGAAGATTTCCCAGATCGTAATGATAAAACATGGATGAAACACACAGTGACGTGGATCGATGATAAGGGTAAAATCAAAATTGATTACCGCCCCGTCATCATGGAAACACTGACCGACGATATCGAAACCATTCCACCGAAGAAGCGTGTTTATTAATAGAGCGCTAAAAAACAGGATCAAAAATGGCACAATTTACACTTCCAAAAAATTCTAAAATCACCAAAGGGCAGCATACTGATGCGTCTGGTGATGGAAAAAACACGAAGACGTTTAAAGTCTATCGTTGGAACCCTGATGACGAAGCCAATCCGCGCCTTGATTCATATAAAATCAATTTAGATGATTGCGGTCCTATGGTTTTGGACGCACTGCTGCATATCAAAAACACGGTGGATAGCACTTTGACGCTTCGCCGCTCTTGCCGCGAAGGTATCTGTGGATCTTGTGCGATGAATATTGATGGCACAAACACGCTGGCATGCACCAAGTCGATTGAGGAATGTAGCGAAAACGTTAAGGTAACACCGCTACCGCATATGCCGGTTGTTAAAGATTTGGTGCCCGACCTAAACCATGTTTACGCGCAATATACCTCCATTGAGCCATGGCTAAAAACAGACAGCCCCGCGCCAGATAGAGAGCGCCTGCAAAGCGCTGAAGATGCTAATATTTTGAATGGCGATGATGGGCACGGCCCCGCCGGATGTATTCTATGCTTCTGCTGTTCAACCAGCTGTCCATCATATTGGTGGAATGGTGACCGCTTCTTGGGGCCAGCTATTTTGCTGCAGGCCTATCGCTGGATCGCCGATAGCCGTGATGAATTTACGGGGGAGCGCCTTGATGCGCTTGAAGATCCTTTCAAGCTGTATCGTTGTCATACAATTATGAATTGTACAAAAACATGTCCGAAGGGATTGAACCCCGCGCTTGCGATTGCTGAGATTAAAAAGCAGATGGTCGCAAAGGGATAAAGTTAAAATTAAAAGAGGGGCGTT
>CAKZMN010000077.1 GCA_937128575.1 uncultured Alphaproteobacteria bacterium
GAGAAAGGCCGCGACCATAAATATAAAGAACGGCAGAGCCAATATCTTCATCACACCAACGAATGAATGGCTAAGCGCGACACTGACGCCGCCGGGCGCAGTTGGAATGTCGTGGGCGCGCGCGATGAATATGGTCATGAAATCCGTTAGAGAGCGGAAGACCGGGTCGGCAAAAGCCATAATTAATATTGTGCCCGCAAAAAGCATGACCCAATTATTGACCTCCCTAGATAGCGGCACCTGCCCTTTTTTACGGGCCTCCTCTAACTTTTTCGGAGTGGGTTCTTCGGTTTTTTGGGAGTCGTCGGACTCTTCACCATCTGACATGCCGCCCTACCCCGCGCTCTTGAGGAAGAAGACGAGCGCATCTTCGTATTGAGTGGCCCAGTAAACCAGACCAGCGCCCAGAACAAATGTGAAGGTCATAAGCGATAGCAGAATCTGTAGCGGCAAGGCGAGCATGAAGACTTGCACCTGCGGCATGAGGCGCGACAGAACACCCATCCCCACATATATAACTAACGTCATCACAATGAAAGGTGCGCCGATCTGGATACCTATCATGAAGCTGCTGCTGACGGCTCTGGAAACAAAATCTGCCATTGATCCCGTGTCAGGAAGACCGCCAAGGGGGAACATTTCGTAACTTTCGACGATCCCCATAATCAATAAATGATGCAAGTTGGTTGAGAATAAAAACACCACGCCCGTGACAGACAAGAACGCACCAACGAGGGAGCCTTGGGCAGATAATGACGGGTTAAAAAGTTGCGCGTTACTAAGGGAAGATGAAAAGGAAATAACCATACCGGCGGTATCAAGCGCAGTCATGAATATGCGCGCAATGGTGCCGTAGAACAAACCAATTACAAACTCCATTATAATCAACGTCAAGAGCGCAGATGTACCGGGCAGCGGGCTGGGCACCTTATCAATAATGAGCGGGAACAAAACAAAAGCCATGGCGACAGCAAAAAACAAACGCACCTTTTGCGAAACGAACGAGTCACCAATGCCCGGGATAATCATAACGGCCGTGCCCATGCGCACGAAGCTCAACATAAAAGCCAAAGCGCTGGTGACTAGAAAATCTTCCAGCATGGCGACACTACCCCAGACCGATCATTTTATCGGCTAGGCTTTCCATGAATACAGTGAGGGTTTTCATCATGCTGGGTAGGAACACAAACATCGCAAGGAAAATGGCAAGAATTTTAGGAACAAAAACCAGCGTCATTTCCTGAATTTGTGTAAGAGCCTGAACAAGAGCGATAGACACACCAACAACCAATCCAACCAATAATATTGGCGCACCAATTTGAATGGTGATTAGGATGGCTTCGCGCGCCGTTTCTATGACTTCTTCTTCATTCATGATTTAACTATAAAGGATAGAAAGCCGGTGGTGAAATATTTAATGCAGCATGCACGGATTTTATCCATGCCGTTACCACATTAGATCGGCATACGCATAATTTCTTGATAGGCGGAAATCAGACGATCACGAACGGCAACAACAGTTTGAAGGGTTAATTCGGCAGCGGTTACGGCTTCTACGACGTCTGTTAGGTCGGCGTCACCGGTCACGGCCTTGCCGGACATTTTCTCGCTCTCTTTCAAGGTGTCTATTGATTCGCGACCCTTTACCTCTAGAAAATCAGAGAATGACATTTCGTCATCTGATGCAATGCCGGGCTTGCTCGCAATATTCGATGTATTGCTGTAGGCGTTGGCAACAACGTTGGGGTCCATAATTTTATCAATAGCCATTCACTTGCTCCTTGAAGCTTAGTATACGCTGCGTTTAGCTACGCAGCAAATCAATCGTTCTTAAAACCATATTTTTAGATTGCTCAATCATCCCGAGGTTCGCTTCGTAGGAACGCTGCGCCTCGCGCACATCCATAACTTCGATCAATGGATTAATGTTTGGCAACTTCACGTAGCCGTTATCATCAGCCGCCGGATGATCGGGGATAAATTTCATGGGGAATGGTGTTTTCATATCTTCCCCAATATCATTAACTTCCACCAATTTAACGCCAGCTTGTTTATCCATTTCGTTTTTGAACGTAATGGTCTGACGGCGGAATGGATCCGCGCCTGGGGTTTGGCCCGTTGTGTCTGCGTTGGCCACGTTTTCTGTGATAACGCGAATTCTTGTACCTTGGGCGCGCATGCCCATGGCGGATATTTTCATTGCGTTTAAAATTTCAGAACTCATGATTTATCTCCTTGTTATAGCGCTCGCTAGCTCTATTGGCTTGTTCCTAGAGCAATGCGAATCATGCTCACGTTCTTTTGATATAAATTACTCATTAAATTGTAGTCCATCACTGTGGCGCCTGCGTTGATTAGCTGCTCTTCCATGATGACCGCGTTACCAGCGGGGGCAACTTCATAGGTGTCTTTTTGTTTCTTGGAGCGCGGGTCATTGATTTCACCCGGCGGAGGCATGTGCATATTATCCGTTGTTTCAACGCGCACTGACTTTTTGTTTGTTACGTCCTTCAACACATTGCCGAAATCCACAGGCACCAAGTCTTTGGGCTTGTAACCGGGCGTGTCTGAGTTGGATACGTTTTGCGAGATAACGCGCTGCCTTTGGTTCAAAAAGTCCATTTTTGCGCCTAAGGCTTTAAAAAGTGCAAGATTCTGTGTAGTCATTGTTTGTACCTTATTTATTAGGTTTCTTATTCCCACCGCCCCAAATTATCAAGAGGCAGGGAAATAATTGCAGGATGCGTGCCAAATGGTTGATCAGTATGATGATGGACAAGAATTTGACGGGAAAAGTGGCCTAACCCCCTCAAATACAAAGAAAGTTCCCAAACGCAAGATTGCGGTTGCGCTGGATGATGGCGCAAGAAAAGGCGAGTTGCCGCGCATTACAGCGGCCGGACGGGGAAATATTGCCGAGAAGATACTGCAGCTTGCCTTCGATAATGGCATTCGTGTTCGTGAAGATAGTGATTTATCGGAGATGCTGGCGCAAATTGAGCTAGACAGCCCTATTCCGAGTGAAGCCTTTATGGCTGTTGCGGAGATTTTATCCTATGTTTATCGTGCAAATGGACAGCCGAATCCCTTTGATGCGGCATTAGAAAGTGATAGTGATGAGTAATGCGCAGCAGTTAGAAGTAAAGTTTGAGGAGTTAATCCGCTTTATTGATGATGCGTGCATTGCGGCGGGGCGCGGAAACTCCGTAAATATGGATAGTTTGGACCAAACGGTTGCACAGTTGCTTGCTAGAGTTAAGCGATCTGGCGGAGCGGCCGCGAGAGATATTCAGCCCGCAATGGCGCGCATGATCTCTAAATTAGATGAATTAACGCAAATTTTAAGTGAACAAAAAAATGATAATGGAGCGCAAAACTGATGGTTTGGAGTGAATTACCCGATTTGGTACGCGTGCTGGCGGCGCTGGCCTTTATTGTCGCATTGATGGGCGGGTTTGCCTTTATTTTAAAGAAATTGGGGCTGGCGGATGTTCCATCCACAACACCGACGAAGAACCGCCGCCTTAAAGTGGTAGAGAGTTTGGCGCTAGACCGGACCCGCAGGCTGGTGATTTTACAGCGCGATGAAAAACAGCATCTTGTCATTTTGAGCGCAAACGGCGAGACTATAGTTGAATCTGACTTTGACCCCGTGGAAGATAATGACAAAAACAACTAAATACTCCCTTTTGTTTTTTGCAACCGCTGCCATTGGCTTGGCGATTGCCCTTATACCTGAGCATGCCTTTGCGCAGAGCCTGTCACTCGATATGGGTGATGAGGGGAATGGCAGTGTTTCTGGGCGCGTTATTCAGCTCGTCGCCCTACTCACGGTTTTATCCTTAGCGCCGTCTATTTTAATCATGATGACCTGCTTCACGCGGATTGTTGTTGTGTTGTCATTTTTACGAACTGCTATTGGTATTCAGCAAACGCCGCCTAACTCAGTTATGCTTTCGCTGGCTTTATTCCTGACATTTTTCATTATGGCGCCCACAATGGAGCGCGCCTATAACGCCGGTATTGCGCCGCTTATAGATGAAGAAATTGACGAAATAGAAGCCTTCAAACGCAGCACCGAGCCGTTTAAAGAATTTATGCTGGATAATGTTCGCCCGCAAGATTTGCGCCTGTTCGTTAGTGCGTCTCAAATGGATATGCCGGAAGATCCGCGCGCCCTGCCCCTGCAAGTTGTTGTTCCGGGCTTTATGATTTCAGAGCTTCGCCGCGCATTTGAAATTGGCTTTATGCTGTTTCTACCGTTCCTAATCATTGACCTTGTCACGGCCTCTATATTGATGTCGATGGGTATGATGATGTTGCCGCCGGTGACGATATCACTGCCGTTTAAGATCATATTCTTTGTGCTGGTTGATGGGTGGTATTTGGTAAGTGGCTCACTTATTCAAAGCTTTGATGCCTTCGGAATTTCACCGCCAACGCCATAGATTTCTTTAGTTTGATGGCGGCGTGGTTGTACGGTAATTCTCTAAAAACTCTGCAAACAAATCCGTTTCCGACACGATATTTAGCAGCGTATCGCGATCCGCTAAGGCCGCGCTTTGACGCGGGCGCGTGATTACATCAAAGACATTTGATTTATCGGTCTGCGCCATCAGGTCGGAATATTTTTCACGCATATTCGCCAGCGCAATGCGGTCGCCCGCTAGACTGAGTGCGACTGAGCGCTGCAATATAAGGGCGGTGTCTTTGCTCTCTAGGGGCCTAGTAAATGAGAAGTTACGATCTAAAATAACATCGCCTAGCGCCTCGCCTGCATCATCCCAATAGCCAGCGCCCCATGCAATATCTGCCTTCAAGCGGTTACTGTCTGTGCTTGCCTCTAGATCATTCAAAAGGGCAAGCGCCTGATCTGGTCGCCCTTGATCGGATAATGCGCGGGCGCGGAGCAATGACAACTCAGCAAAGCGCGCAGGTGATTGTGATTCCTCTGGCAGGGTTTGTAAAAACTTCACAGCCTTTTTCAAGGTCTCAATCGCATCAGATGGGCGGCTATCGAGAAGCTCAATCGCGGAAAGTCTGACGGCCACGCGGTAGGCTTCGCTGCCGCTTAAACGGTGGTCAATTTGATATTTCAAAAGCTTTGATGCGCGTCCAAGCAGGTCGGCCTGCACTAAGCGCTCCGCTAGCATTTCAACAACCTTATTCCCGCGATCGCCAGGGGGAACTAGTTCGGTGAATTGTTCATATAACGCTGTCGCATCGAGAGGAGAAACTTCGGCCAATTTATCGGTTAGGAATAGATCGGCAAATACATCGCTCATCTCGGCTGTGATTTTGCGGCTGAGCGGCGCGCCGACTGCGTAGGTGGCGGCGTCACGCATAATATTTAGGCCCTTGGCAAATTCGCCAGTATTGAAATAGGCATCACCTAGCCAATAATTAATTTGCGACTCTAGCTCATCACCGCGCCATGCATAGCGCAGGCGCTCTAGGTTGTCGATCGCCTTTTGCGGCGTGATTTCCTTATTCTCCATTTGAAGGCGGGTTAGCGCCAAGCCAGCCTTGGCGCGATATAAATCGTCACTGCCGGTTACAAGCTCACCCCATAATTTTTTGGTAGTTTCAGTCTTGCCCTTTTGACGCGCTGCCTCGCCCTTTAAGTAAGCGTAGGCCGCTTTTTGTGGGTCCCATAATGTATCTTCTTGATCATCAAGACGCTTGAACAGGCCTTCCGCTTGCTTCACATTTCCTGCGCGCAGAGCAACCTCCGCCAGCGTAAGCGCCAAGCGGTTATAGAGATATTGAGGATATTCCTGAAGAGCGCTTAAGTTTGCTGGCAAGACTTCCTCGGCCTGTTGCCAGTCCCCTAGATCAGCCAAGGTAAAGGCGCGCCAATAGCCAATATCTTCATAAGATTTCAAATCATCATGAGATAATTGCAGGAAGGCCGCCTCGCTTTTTGACACGATGGCTTTCGCGACAGCGTAGAGTGCGCGGAATTCAGGATTTTCTTCAATGCCGGGCATTAGATCTTGCGCTAGCTTAAGAAAACCAAGTGCTTCCGGCCCTAGGCCGTTGGCGAAATGCATTTTCCCAAGACCGATTATATTCTCAACTTTTTTACCGTCAGGCAGGCCGTTCATGGAACTGAGGATGACATTGCGGTTGCCCTCAAGCGCATCTAAACCGCCCATTTCCCAGTTTTTAAAGTCGAATAATTGTTCGCCTGCGGCCACATTATTTTCTTCGCTATTTGCCGCAGTTCTTTGGCGCGCCATGGCCGCCTGCACTTGAGCCTCAGACGTTAAAGCTAAGCCACCGGGGCGTGAAACCTCGACGCCAGCTTCGGTTATTTCCACCTTTAAATCATCGACCTTGGGCATAATCGCCATACCGATGGAGGATGGAAGAACCTTGAAATCAACAAAATCCATTGCGGTGCCCGATAGCTCCTCACCGTTTTCAACAGAAACCACCATTAGAGAAGCACCGGTTATAGGATCAGACATACTTACGACTTTGCGCGCAGTTTTAAAGGGCCATATAATTTTTCCGCCGCGAGAATCCCCGCGGACGACGTCTTTGCGCACAGGCTTAACGGCCAGATCTTTAGCTGAGTCTTTTGTTGAGATAACAACGCGCCATAATAAACCGCCGCCTTCACCGCGAACATTATAGCCCTTGAGGGCATTGGCCTTGAAGGCTGTGCCGCCGTCAATTTCAACGGGCTCTATTGGATTGATTTTATCTTTGTCTGGGCCGCTGGCCTGCGGCGCGAGGCTGAGTGATGGTTGATCATTCACAAGCCATAGCGCGTCATTGATTTGAAAGGCCGCCATGCCGAAAGACTTGATTGAAGAAATAGAAATCAAGTTTGATATAACTGCGTCTTCTTTGGATATTTTTTTAACCTCCAGTTTTTCTACTGGCTGAGCGGGTACGTTAAGCGCGGATTGTGACGGCGCGGTGGGCTGCTCTGGCTTTTCTTCTTTTGCTTCTTCTGGTGCGGCTGCTTGTTGCTCGGGCTCGGGTTCTGCTTTTGGCTCTGGAGTCGCAGGCTTTGGCTTTTCAACGGGAGGCTGCGGTTTGGGCGCCGGGGCTTGCGCAACTTGCTGCGATGGTTTTTTTGCGCCGGGTGAATTGTATATGTCGACGACCAGGCGATTTCCGGCAAAAAAGGCGCGGGTGCGGCTGTCTGATGGGACATTTACAGAAACGGTTAAGGGCGTTTCGTCTGTGACTTTGAAGTTAGAAAAATTACGCAGCGGCTTTGCGTCTGATGGGTTGCTAATTTTTGCATTATTTTCAAACTGAATAACCAGTGCGCCGGGCGTGGATTTATCGATTTTATATTTAACCGTTTTATTCCAATCAAATACTAGGCGCGAATATTCTTTATGCTCCCCCGTGCGCACACGCAGAGAATCTTGCGCAAAAGCGGGCTGCGCAAAAAATAGAACCATAAAAACGCTGTAGTAAATGAAGCGATAGACCATATATTTTACCGTGCCACAGGGCATAAAAAAGGACAAGAAGTCATGACGTATGGCGGGCGCTTTATCCCGCTTTAACCAGCATTAAAACGGCGTTTTTTTCGTGCCGTCATCTTGCATAATAACGATATCAACGCGGCGGGATAAATTTAAGCGCTCTTCCTGCGGCATATCTTCTGATAATTGATCGTAACGGGCGCTCGATAGGCCGCGCACAACGGCCCCTCTTTCATAGCCTACATCACGCAAAACCGCCGCGACCTGCGCCGCGCGCGCTAGCGAAAGCTCCCAATTTGAAGAAAAGCTTCCGCCTTCATTTTCAACGGGGCGTGGATCGGCGTGTCCAATTATTTCTATGCGGTTGCGGATGCGCGATAATGGGCCGCCCAGCGCGAATAAAGCGCGCTTACCTTCTGCGCCGACCTCCGATTGCCCGCTTTCGAATAAAAGCTCGCTAGGTAGAGAAATTATGAGGCGCTGTTTTTGCGGGATTATTACAATATTTTCAAGGCGTTCGTTGTCGGCGATTAATTCCGTGACCAAGGATTCGAGGTAATTCAAGTTAAGAGCGCGGCTCTGACTGAGGCGGCTAATATCTATAGCGTCCTGTGCGCCGCGGCTGTATTTTGGCCCCTGTGACTGACTTACGCCTTTACTAAGACCCGTTGTCAGCTCTTCCCATTTTTCCTCTAGCGGGACAGACATGGAATAGAGCAAAACAAAGAATGTCAGCATCAGCGCCATAATATCTGTAAATGTTACTAGCCATAATGGAACGGTTTCTTCCCCGTCCCCATTACCGGATGAGCGCGCGCCGAAGCTAAAGAAGGACACTGGGGTCTCAACTTCTTTTTCTTCTGCATCTTCTTTTTCGTTTTCTTTGTTCGTCATTTTTTACTCACCACGCGCGCCTAAGGGATTAAAGGGTTGGTAGCGTTTGAAAAATAAATCTACGGTCTTTTCCGGCCCCTTACCCAAGCCCGCACTTATGAATTTTTTCGGCAAGCCAATATCTTCGATTGTTTTGGCATAGCCAGATACACGCTTGATATTTTTTATGGAGTCTTGTGGGGTATCCCCCTGAAGAGCCGCCGGATTTTGAGTTAAGTTCAGGATAATTTCAAGGCTGTAGGCCACCTGATCCTCAGCCAGCAATAATGAAACCAGCGTTGGCGTTAAATTACCTGCGGCGCGACCATCGGCGCCAGAGATTTGCGCTTCAAATTTATCGACAGGGATGCGCATATGCATTGTTGTGCCTAAGCGGTTTTTTTGCACCTCTACGCCCGCAATTTGAGTTTCGAATAATTCTTTTAATTGATCGAGCGTATTGCCCTTCGCAGCAGACTCTACGGGGTCTGGCTTTACGCTGGCAGATAGATCATTGGGGACATTTTCTTTGGAAAAAGCGACGGACAGGCTAGTTAAAACTTCACGCGCCTTTATGACTTCGAAATTCGACATCGAATTCAAAATAATAAAAAACGAAAGCAGCATTACAAATAATGCTAAAGCGAGAAATTGGTTGGCCATATCACTTATTAGTATAGGTGAAAATCATGCGCATGGATAGGCGCGGATGATCAAGATTTAATTACCTTGAGGAAGGGATGGTAGAGTTTTTTGCTCCGCCAGCATAATGGTGATGGTACGCGCGCGCTCTGGGTTCATCGCCGCCATGACAGGAGATAGTTTGCGCTCCGACATTTTGGATACGACAGCCGCCAAAATGTCGAGATCCAATGTATCAAAAATACGCGCCGCATCTTTGGGCTTCATACCTTCGTAAATTTTAACAAGGCTTCTTATGCGCGATAACTCCTCTTCGGATTGCTCCTGAAGCAGCCCTTCAATTTCACCGCGCAGCTGTGATAGCTCCTGATATTTACGATCCAGTTCCTGCTCAGCCGCTTTTAACAAGGCTTCCCGCGTGGTCAATGCGCGCTCTTTGGCTTCGATTTCTTTGCGGCGTTTGGACAGATCCTTGAACACATCCATGCGCACCGCTTCATAGGCCGGATCATCATCAACGGGGTCGCGCCACTCTGGCTCATCCATAGCCTCTTCCTCAGCCATCTCGCCGTCTTCTTCGCTCGTCGCTTCAGCGTCAGTCATTTCCATGGATTCGTCTTTTGCAGCTTCCGTCATTTCATCTTTTGCGGCAGGGCTTTCGGCCTGCGCAGAGCCAGACAAGGTGGATACACCAGACACCACATCAACAAGACGCACGGAAAATGACAAAAGCGCCACGGCAACCAATAAGGGTATGACTTTAAAGTCTTTCATTCTTTTACATTATCCTGTTTTAAGCTGATTTCTTTTTGTTGCGCTGCAGAGCTTCGAATAGCTCTTTTTCAGCTTGGCTTTGGAATTTTTTGCCGCTGGCATCTGCTGCAGGCTCGTCAAATTCACGGTCTTGGATAGCGAAAGATGAGCCGCCAATTTGATCACCTTCAAATTCGCCTTCATCGTCACCATAGGCGCTGTATTCCTGTGATGGCGCAGCCTGCCCCGATGTTGATGCCACGAGGCTTTCCAAACGATTAGCCACATTATTACCGGATTGATTCATAATCTTGAGTTCATCAGCCAGTGTTTTGGCCTCTGCAATTTGTTTGTTTATATCGCCGCCAGAGCGATTGCTGGCTTCTTTTAATGAGGCAAGTGTTTCATAAGCATGTTCTATATTTTGGCTTAACTCTTCCATCAAAGCTTCAAATTCGCTGCGGTGACTGCGGAAATTATCGAGACTTTTAGACAGCCTTAGAACAAAGTAAATCGTGGCGACTAGGCCGCTCATTACCAATACATCCATAAACAAACTCAGTGTTGTACTCATTGATCGTCATCTCTTTCTGGTGGCATGTAATCTTCGATGCGCACGGCAATATTGCCCTGCTTCTGACCAACCGGCCCTTTAAACATTGGGAAGTGACCACAACGCAATTCCAAATCATCTTCGGTGCGCGTGCTGAACATGATTTGCGACCCAATTTTCCAATTAAGCATATCGCCCAATGGCAAGATCAATTCACCCAATACAGCCTGAAGCTGGATATCGGTTTTGTGCAATTCTTGCGTCAAATGACTTTCCCAGATGGAGTCACGACCGAATTTTTCACCCATGAACATCTGAAGCAGCAATTCACGAATGGGCTCGAGCGTGGCGTAGGGAATTAACACCTCAACGCGGCCGCCGCGATCACCCATATCAACGCGCAAACGGGCAAGCACACAAGCATTGCCGCTCTGCGTTATTGTTGCGAAGCGCGGGTTTGTTTCTAGGCGGTCTAGCGAAAAGCTGACCGGGGATAGTGGATCGAAAGCGGATGATAAATCAGCCAGCGTGACCGTCACCATTTTCTCAACCAGCTTGCTTTCAATCGTTGTATAGGGACGCCCTTCAACGCGGATAGATGGCGTGCCCTTACGACCGCCAAGCAAAACGTCCACGATGGAATAAATCAGCGCGCTGTCTGTTACGAGCAGGCCATTATTGTCCCATTCTTCTGCCTTAAACACAGAAAGCATTGCGGGAAGCGGAATTGAATTCATGTAATCGCCGAAGCGCACCGTGGATACCTGATCCAGAGACACCTCCACGTTATCGGTTGTTAGGTTACGAAGAGAGGTGGACATCAAGCGCACCAAACGGTCAAACACCACGTCCAACATAGGCAGGCGTTCGTAGTTCACCATCGCGGAATTAATAAGCGCCATCACACCGGAGGTTTCACTGCCGCCCATTTCGTCATCATCAAAGCCGAGAAGAGAGTCAATTTCTTCCTGGTTTAGAATGCGGGTTCCGCCGCCTTCATCATCCATACCATCATCGAAGTCAGGCATAGCGTCACCGACAGACGCAGCGTCATCGTCTGCCATGGACTCCCAATCGTCCATTTCAGCCTCTTTTCCTTCGCTCGTTTTCTCGAGCTCATCCGTATCGGTATCGCTCATCAACCTGCCTTTATTATCATTTTAAGCATCATTCGTCGCTTTCATATACGCAAGAACTATGCCGTTTATTTTTGATTATAGCATTATTGGATCAAAATTTCCTGAAACAATACATCTTTGACTTCCACGGGGGAGGCCTGATTAACGCGCCATAACAGCTCCATTTGCAATCTGTATATACCCGCAGACCCGCGCAAATCCTTAACTCTCAGCTCTCGCAAATATGTTTGAAACTGGTCAATAACGCGCGGAATCACGGCTTCAATTTCTGGTAATTCTGCTGGGTTTGCTAGCTCCAACTGAACGGTTAGGCGTAAATAGCGGGGGGTGCCGTCTTCGGTATTTAAATTCACAATCATTGTTGGGATAGCGAGGAACGCACCGCCCTCGCCGCCGTGACCATCACCGCCGCCATGGCCGTCGCCGCCTTTTTTCTTTGCGTGCTTGTCTTCTTTTTCTTCCTCTGGGCAGACCTCAACCGTTTCGCCGTGGTCATCAACATGCTGCTCACATTTAGAGCCGCCTAGAACACTATCCAGCATCCCCGTGAAATAGAGCCCGCCGCCAATACCAAGCAATAAAATGATCGGAGCCACAACGAACATAATGATCTTTTTCGTATCAAGACCACCCTCTTCCTCATCGCCCTCTAATATATCTTCAGCGTCATCGGCGCCGCTTTCCACTTCTTCTACTTGATCTTCTTCATCGGACATATGCTTGCTTTCGCTGTAAATCTGGAATTATTGAATGGCTACTGTAAGAGAAAACGCAGAACTTAATAAACCATTGTAGCGTTATTAAAGAATAAAATAAATCTTCTAGAGCATACAAGCCTCATCGCTCCCCAGAAATTGCCGCGCACGCCAGTTAAATCAAAGCGTTGCTGTGGAAAAGTCAGAGGAAAATTTTGCCCCGGAGCGACATTATTACCGCCCCAAGAATGCCGCCAGGAAAATAGCAGCCGAACCCTGCCACCAACATAAACCACTGAAAAACAATAATATTTTTTGTTGGCACGCTATGTGCAATTACCCTGACCGGAATAAAAGCATTTTGGCGATCCATTCTTTAAGGGGCGCTGGCAAAGATTAGAAACTTACGTGGGTAAAAGGACAAAGACATGGAAAATAGTATTTATCTAGGTCTATCGCGGCAAATGACGCTCCAAACCAATATGGAGATTATTGCCAATAACGTGGCCAACATGAACACCTCTGGTTTTCGTGCCCAGAACCTGATTTTCGATGAATATATTTCCGACCCCAGAGGCGCAGATGATGCGCTTTCTTTTGCTGTGGACGAGGCGCATTACCAAGTAACAGCGCCCGGATCCATGTCCGTTACAGGAAACCAACTTGATATTGCCCTTGAGGGGCCAGGATTTTTAGGCGTTCAAGCGCCCAATGGCGAAACAGCCTACACCAGAGACGGAAGCTTCAGTCTTGCGCCCGGTGGCGGCTTAGTATCGTCCTCCGGTTTTCCGATTTTAGATGCTGGCGGCGGCCCGATTACAATACCCAATGGCTCTAGCGAGATTAAGATTGATCAGCGCGGCTTTATATCGAACCAAGATGGCCAGATTGCACAGCTTCTTATCAAT
>CAKZMN010000078.1 GCA_937128575.1 uncultured Alphaproteobacteria bacterium
TTCCTTATACGTAATGTCGAATAGGCCTGATTTCTTCCTTAGTAAATCATGGGTGCCCTGCTCGGCTATGGCGCCGTTATTTAGCACGATGATCTGATCGGCGTTTTGTACGGTGGATAGGCGGTGAGCGATAACGACCGTGGTGCGGCCCTTGCCCAGCACATCCAAGGCCTCTTGCACGGCCTTTTCCGATTCATTATCTAGAGCCGAGGTTGCCTCGTCTAACAACAGAATTGGTGCATCCCGAAGCAGAGCGCGCGCGATTGAGATGCGCTGCCTTTGACCGCCGGAGAGCTTTACGCCGTCTTCACCGACCTGCGTTTCATAGCCTTCGGGGAAGCTTTTGATGAAGTCATCGGCGGCGGCTTGGCGCGCAGCCTTTTCAATGTCTTTCTGGCTGGCGCCTGCGCGGCCATAGGCGATGTTGGCGGCAATTGTGTCATCGAAGATTGTAATATCTTGAGAAACGAGCGAGATATGCTGGCGCAAACTGGCGAGTTTAATATCACGTATATTTTGACCACCGACATTCACGCTGCCGCCCTGCACGTCATAAAAGCGCGGGATCAGGTTGATGATGGTTGTTTTACCACCGCCAGAGGGACCAACAAGCGCCGTGACCTTGCCTGGTTTTGCGGTGAAGCTGATATCGCTTAGGGCCTTCATTTCTGCGTTTTCATATGTGAACTCTACGCCCTTGAACTCTACGCCTGGCTTTTTCTTGGTGATGGCTTTTGCGCCGCGGCGATCCTTAATGGCGGGCTTGATGTCTAGCATTTGGAACACTCGCTCCGCCGCGCCGAGGCCGACTTGTACGGTGTTGTTGAGCTTGGCCAGTTTCTTCATGGGCTCATAGGCCATGGTGAAGGCAGTTAGGAAGGCCACCAATTGCCCCGTGGTCATTGCGCCTTCGTGGATTTGGAAGCCACCATATATAATAATGCTGCCCGCGACCAAGCCGATGAGAATTTCGTTTATGGGCGTGGATAAATTACCGATGCGTACGGATTTGATATTTAGGTCACGTACGCGGTCTATCACGCTGTTTGCCCGCTCTGCCTCATGTTTTTCCATGCCATAGGCCTGCACCTGACGTACGCCTTGGAAGATTTGCGACAGGCGGTCGGTCAGGTTGGCGAATTCGAACTGGACGCTGCGCGATACCTTGCGCAGGCGGCGACCAATATAGATTACCGCGCCAGCCGCCAAGGGCATGATAAGGAAAGCCGCAATGGATAGCATTACATTTTGGTAGAACATGACCCCGACGAGGAAGAATAGCGTTATAAGGCTGCGCGCTATGCCGGTTAAACTGTCGGCGATGGCGGCGCGCACGACCTGTACGTCGTTTGTTACGCGGGATATTAGCTGCCCGCTTGGGTTTGAGTGGAAGAAGGCCAAATCTAGGCGCAGGAAATGCGCGAATAAATCGCGCTGGATATCGGCCACGATTGATTGGCCAATTTTTACCATGATGATGGTTGAAAAATATGTAGCAAAGCCGCGAATAAAGAACGTTACGAACAGCGCAATACCGAAAGGCACGATCAGCGCCTTGTCATCGCCATTTAACACATCATCCATTATCGGCTGCATTAACTGCGCGAGCGCCGCGGTCATGGCGGCAACAATGAACATGAAAAATATAGCAAGGCGCATGTGCCCCATATAGGGCCACAGATATTCCTTCACCAACCGCTTCATAAGATAAGCTGTTGATTTATTTGGCAGCGCAGCAGTGAAACTCGTGTTTTGCTTGGTCATCCTATGCTATACTTTAAAGTAAATAACGTTTCATAAATATTGGCTGGTAACATGACAGATAATGAGGGACAAGAAAACAAATTAAAAGACGAGGTGCAGCGCGCACCTGGCTTGGCTTTGGCTCTTGGTGGTGGAATGGCGCGCGGTTTCGCGCATATTGGGGTGTTGAATGTTTTGCAAAGAAATGGCATTCACCCCAGCATTGTGGCGGGAACATCCATTGGTTCAGTTGTGGGCGCGGCCTATTTGGCGGGTAAGCTCTCTGAATTTGAAGAATGGGCACTGTCGCTTAACCGGTATAAAATTCTATCCTATCTAGATTTACGCGTTAAAAGCGCCGGACTTATTGGCGGAAAGCGCCTGAATGCGCTGCTTGCCGAGAATTTTGAAGGTATGCAGGTTGAAGATTTACCCTGCCCGTTTACAACGATTGCCGCGGATTTGGTGACGGGGCATGAGGTTTGGATACAAAAAGGGTCGTTGATTGAGGCGATGAAGGCTTCCTTTGCCTTGCCCGGGGTTTTTCCGCCTGTTGAACGCAATCATAGATTCTTGGTTGATGGCGCGCTGGTTAATCCGGTGCCGATTTCAGCCTGTCAGGCGAAAAATGCGCGCATGACCATTGGCGTTGACTTACATGCGGATATTATTGGTAAGGCCGCAAAACCCGGCGATGGCTTTCAAACCGTTGCTGGCTTTGATTTGTTCAATGAAAAAGATGTGGAACAGAAGGAAAGTAAGAAGCTAACAAGCAGTATTACAAAGCGCCTGTTCCGCCGCGAAGAAAGCAGCCCAAGCCTGTTTGGGGTTATGGTTTCTGCGCTTAATATTATGCAAGATCGTCTAACGCGCTCTAGATTAGCGGGTGAACCGCCCGATATTCACATCAAACCGATGATTGGGCATATTGGCCTGCTGGAGTTTGAAAAGGCGTCTGAATTGATTGGTGAGGGGGTGGCGGCGGCGATGCGCGCTGTGCCGGAAATACGCGCCGCGAGGGAGGGCCTTCTATACACTC
>CAKZMN010000079.1 GCA_937128575.1 uncultured Alphaproteobacteria bacterium
GAGCGTGGCTCAGTTCTAGACATCACCGTTTAGATTTTACACCATATATAATAAGTAAGGCGCCCAGCTTTGAGCGCCTTTTTTAATTCTTATTGCTGTGCTTATAGAGCGTGCTTACTGGAACGCGACCTCATTGAAGCTGCGTAGTTTGCGGCTATGGAGCTTGTCTGGCTTTAAATCACGAAGCAGCGTCATGGTTAACAGTCCAATCTTTAGATGCTGGTCCACGCGCTCTCTATAGAATGTATCAGCCATGCCTGGCAGCTTTAATTGCCCATGCAGCGGCTTGTCAGAAACACATAGCAGCGTGCCATAGGGAACGCGGAAGCGGAAACCATTGGCCGCGATTGTGCCCGATTCCATATCCATCGCGATGGCCCTGCTCTGGCTGAGGCGGCGATTTTGCTGAATGGAGGCTTTTAGCTCCCAGTTTCTGTCATCTGTGGTTGCGACCGTGCCGGTGCGCATAACTTTTTTAAGCTCATACCCACTATCGCCCGTTACTTGCGCAACGGCTTGTTCTAGAGCGACCTGCACCTCTGCGAGCGCCGGAATGGGAATTGATGGTGGAATATCTTCGTCCAGAATATGATCTTCGCGCAGATATCCATGCGCCAGAACATAATCACCGAGTTTCTGAGAGTTACGCAAACCAGCGCAATGCCCCAGCATCAGCCATGCATGTGGGCGCAAAACAGCAATATGATCCGTGATTGTTTTTGCGTTTGATGGCCCCACACCGATATTCACCATTGTGATGCCCTGCCCACCCGGGATTTTCAGGTGGTATGCTGGCATTTGCGGCATGCGGTTAAGGGAGAACGCCCCTTCGGTGGATTCATCTGTTTCTATGTTTTCATTAAGCGTGACCTTATCCCCTGGCTCCACGAAGGCCGAGTATATAGAGTTTTCGGCCTTTAACTTTTCATCGCTTGTGGAGGCCATAATCTCTTGGCACATGGTTACGAATTGATCGATATAGAACTGGTAATTGGTGAAAATCACGTAATTTTGAAAATGCTGCGCAGAAGTGCCCGTGTAATGTTTTAACCTTTGCAAGCTAAGGTCTGCACGCGCGGCGGTGAATAACGACAGTGGATGAGCCTCATTATCGCCCACAACATATGTGTAATTGGCGATCTCATCATCCATTACATCTAAATCTGGCACATTAAATATATCCGGCAGATCTTCGATTTGATCCGGCGTTAAATCGCCCTCTAGATGAAAATTAGTGCCGAGTGCAAAATGAATGGGAATGGGCGCATGACTGACGCCGTTTTCGATCGGCACGTCATGATTTCTAAGAAGTTGGCTAAATTGTTCCATGTAATAGCTATCGAAGATATCAGGGCATGTTAGCGTTGTTTCATAAACGCCCGGGCGCGGTACAAAGCCATAAGACAGGCGGGTGTCGGCGCGACTAGCGGTCTCTGTAGCGATGCGGACATAGGGGTAATTTGCTGAAACGCGTTGGCCAGCCTTTATTTCCCCGCGACCGTAGCTTTGAAACTGTTCGCGCAGGAACGCCGTGTTGGCTTCATAAATCTGCGCGACCATATCGACCGCGGCGCGCGCATCAGTGAAGCTTTTGGCTTTGAATGACTTGGGAGTTTTTATATTTGTTTTGACCATATTCTATTATCTCGCGTATGGGGGTGCGAAAGCAAGAAAGATCGTTATTTAATTAAAATTAATCTAAACCAACCAATGACTTAGCGTAGTCATATGGATCAAAAGATTGCATATCTTCAATGGCTTCGCCAACGCCAATTGCATGAACGGGCACGCCGAATTGATCCGCCAGACCAACCAGCACGCCGCCTTTTGCGCTGCCATCCAGTTTTGTAACAATCAAGCCGGTCACATCAACCATTTCTTTGAAGGTTTCAACCTGTGAAAATGCGTTTTGCCCCGTGGTGGCGTCCAGAACAAGCAAAGTCGCATGCGGGATGTTTTCATCCTGCTTTTTAAGAACGCGGATAATTTTCTCTAGCTCTTCCATCAAATTCTTTTTGTTTTGCAATCGACCAGCGGTATCGAGGAGAAGCACATCTATGCCCTGCTCCTTGGCTTGGGCGTAGGATTCGTAAGCAACCGCCGCTGCGTCCGCACCGATATCTTTGGACATGAAGGCCGCGCCGGAGCGTTTTGACCATTCCTCTAGCTGTTCCACGGCCGCCGCGCGGAAGGTGTCGCCAGCCGCCATCATAACCGAGTGCCCCTCGGCCTGAAGCGCATAGGCATATTTGCCAATGGTGGTTGTTTTACCCGCGCCATTCACGCCGCACACCAAAATAACGAAGGGGCCGTTATCGGGTTTTGCAATGGGCAGCGGCTTAGCAACGCCTTCAAGAATATCTCCCATGGATTGGGCAAGCGCCTCTTGAATTTCTTCATGCGAGATATCTTTGCCAAAGCGATCTTTAGAGAATCCTTCAATGATTTTCATGGCTGTTTGTGGCCCGAGATCAGCTTCGATCAAGAGATCTTCTAGGTTATCCAGCGTTTCCTGATCTAGTTTTTTCTTTGTGACAAGATCGGTTAGGCCTTGGGTAAATTTGTTGGAAGACTTGCTGAGACCTGATGTCATGCGTGACAACCAGCCTTTTTTCCCTTCTTCAGTTTGCTCGGGCTGCTCAACGATAACCTCAGCCACTTCCACCTCTACAGGCGGCGCAGGTTCGGGCACAACAGCTTCAGAAACAGGCGTTTCTTCAATAATTTCTGGCTCTGGCTCTGGCTCTGGCTCTGGCTCTGGCTCTGGCTCTGGCGCT
>CAKZMN010000080.1 GCA_937128575.1 uncultured Alphaproteobacteria bacterium
TCCAGATGCTCAATCAAGCCAAGCAGGGCTGTAGCGCTTTGACGATGCTTCAAAAGCAGGCATTGGGGCTTTAGGCGATCATGAGGCGCTTCGAAGAATCAGAGCTGGTTTTGGCGACGCATAACCCGGGCAAGGCGCGGGAGATTGCTGATTTGCTGCGCCCTTACGTGGATGCATTTTATTCGGCTGCTGATCTTGATTTGGATGAGCCGGAGGAGACGGGGCTTACGTTCGAGGCAAATGCCGTTTTGAAGGCGCGCGCTGCGGCGCTGGCGTCGGGCAAGGTTGCGCTGGCGGATGATAGTGGCTTGGCCGTTACCGCACTAGGCGGGGAGCCGGGCATTTATTCCGCGCGCTGGGGCGGGCCGGATAAAGATTTCGATCTGGCTATGAATAAGGTGCATGAGCAGTTGGGCGACGCTGAAGACCGAAGCGCGGCCTTTATTTGTGTGCTTTCGCTGGCGTGGCCGGATGGTCATGTGGAGAGTTTTGAGGGCCGCATTGAGGGCGCGATCACGTGGCCTATGCGCGGGGGTAAGGGTTTTGGTTATGACCCCATATTTGTGCCCGAGGGGCATGATGTTACCTTCGCCGAGATGGAGCCTGAGGATAAGCATAAAATGTCACATCGCGCGCGCGCATTCGAAAAATTGATGGTTTCTTGCTTGTCTGCAAATGACCCTTAAGTCATTGTTATTTAATTGTAATATGGTTGTCTTCTTATATAAAATTTGACTTCAAGGCCGAATCTGCGTTACAACATGCTCAGAATTTAACGGCAGGAGATATGTCATGATTAAAGCTATGAATAATAAAGTTATTGGTTTCTACGCAGCATTTACTGCTGGTTTGCTTATTGAGGCGGGTGATGCACACGCAACGGGCAACAACTTCAGCGACATTGCGCGTAACATTAACGACTCTATTGCCGAGCTTCCGGGCTTGCTAACAGGTGTATCCTACATGATGGGTATGTTGATGGGCGTTCTTGGTGTGATGAAGGTTAAAGACCACGTTGAAAACCCAACACAGACTCCGATGAAAGACGGCGCCGTGCGTATGGCTGCTGGCGGCGCATTATTCGCTCTGCCAATCGTATTTGAAGCGATGCAGAACACAATCGGTGACACAACACAGGGCGTTCAAGCGGCGCTTTTGAATAGAGTTGAATTCAACGTCCAGTAATATAACTGCCCACGCGGCAGATACAGCAGAAGGCCAAATGGGAGTTTACATCCATTGGCCTTTTTGTTTGTCCAAATGTCCCTATTGCGACTTTAATTCCCATGTCCGCGCTTCTATTGATCAGGATGATTGGCAGGCGGCCTATGTGCGCGCGATTGAAGAATATGCCGCCAAACTGCCGGGCAGGATTGTGCAATCGATTTTCTTTGGTGGGGGTACGCCGTCCCTCATGCCGCCGCAAACCGCGGAGGCGATTATCTATGCCATTCAAAAAAACTGGCGCGTGAGCAATGATGTTGAAATCACGCTAGAGGCCAATCCGACCTCGGTAGAAATTGAGAAGTTTAAAGATTTCCGCAGCGCAGGCGTTAATCGTGTGTCGCTGGGTGTGCAGGCGCTGAATGATAAGGATCTCAAATTTTTAGGGCGAGAGCATAGCGCGGTGGAGGCGACGCGGGCCATTGATACGGCGCGCACGGTTTTTGACCGTTACAGTTTTGATTTGATTTATGCGCGCCCTGAACAGGATTTAAAAAGTTGGGAGCGCGAGCTTGGCGATGCGCAGCAGCATTTTGACGGACATTTGTCGCTTTACCAATTAACGATTGAGCGAAACACACCGTTTTATATGTCTCATGCACAAGGTGAGTTTTCTATTCCGGATCAGGATCTTGGCGCGGATTTTTATAATCTAACGCAAGATGTGATGGAGGGGTTTGGTTTGCCCGCTTATGAGGTTTCTAATCACGCCAAGCCGGGCGCGGAATCGCAGCATAATATGACCTATTGGCGCTATGGTGATTATATTGGTGTGGGGCCGGGGGCGCATGGGCGGCTTCGTATGAATGGTCAAAAATACGCAACGCGCGAACATCAATCGCCAGAAATTTGGCTTAAAAACACGCTTGATTGCGGCGGGGCGGCGCATCCGTTTGAAGCGCTGGATGAGCGCAGCCGTTTCGTGGAGGCGCTGATGATGGGGCTTCGTTTGCGCGGCGGTGTGTCGGTTGAGGATTTAGAGCGCAGCAGTGGCGCGGCCGGCGGCGTTGATCGTTATCTTCATCAAGACAAATTAAAAGAAGCGCGCACCCAAGGCTGGATCGAGGCCAAGCAAGATCGCCTATCGCTTAGCCGTGAAGGGTGGCTTCGTATGAATGCGCTTATCCCTTATCTATTGAAAGACTAACCAAGCTATTGTGCGGGCTCGCCCTGCATGGCTTCTTGAAGTGTTTTACCGTTAATCGTTATCTTCCCTTGCGGATCCATAAGTAGATTAAAGATATGGGCGAAGGTGCCATATGGCCCCGGCGCGCCGCTTTCGACGATGGCGATCTTTTTCAATAGCTCTAAATTTGCACTGATGGCGCGGAAGGCATCGGCGTTTTTGGTGTTTGGGTTTGCGCCCAGAACCTGCGCCTTGGCCAATACTTTATCCAGCCCTAAGAACCGTGCTTGCGCCTTTGCTGTGGCGCTGTTCACCGCGTTCATATCGGCCTTTGCCGCGCCGTTTATGCTGAATTTATATTCATCGTTGCTGATGAAATTGTCATTAATTTCGATGGTTGTACCCGATTGCGACAGCATCAGCGGCACCTTAAACATCAGGGAAATGCCCGCCATGCTCATCATCTCTGGGTTGGTGACCGCGCCTTGCATTGTGTTTTGCACTAGCTCCGAAATATCCTTAATGGGCAGAGATGCGATTTTGATATCTATGTTGGAGTTGGTGGGGAATAGCTCGCCATATTCATCGTGGGCGGGCTGCATGTTTAAACCGCCATAGCCGAGGCGTGCATTCATGCTGGCGTCCTTGCTGAGGAAGCCTTCGAGGTCAAAACCGAAATAGGCCTTTGCGAGATCAAATGTGCCGGGGGTTTTGTCCTTGGGGTTTAGGAAGGAAGCCTTCAGGCCGGAAACCGAATATTCGCTTTTGAAGCCATTGCCGGATTTTAAAATAAGATCAAGCAGCATGGAGCCTAGCTTGGCGCTGTCTTGCGCGTTCATGCCGCCTTCCTTGCTGGTTAGGGCCTGTAGCTCTGTTTGGTAATTATCCAGCACCGCGGGATTATATTGATCCAGATCGACGCGCATTTTGAGTTCCTCGACCTTGAAGCTGCTTTCATCATCAGGGATATCCAGCTCCACATTTTTCGCAATCATGTATGTGGGGCCAGACCAAAAGTTTTTGTCGTCCTTTTCAAGGTCATAACGCGCCTCGATCTCTGGAATTTTCAACGTAAAGCCGGGATCGGAGCTTTCGATGGATAAATCGCCATAGACCGCATCCAGTTTAGAGAAGTTGTTTAGCGATTCGTCCCAGATGCCTGTCGCTTGTTGTTTGCCGATATTTACGCGCACAATGTGGTTGCGGTCTTTGTCGAACATAATAATTGGGGTGGGCATGGCCATGGTCATTTTCCACTGCGCATCGCCCGCGTGGGGGGTCGCATTAATGGAAATAATGCCTAGCTCCAGCGTGTCACCGCTCTCCGGGTATTGAATTTTGATCTGCGGCAGGGTCACCGCGTAATAGGTGTCTGCCTGCTCTACGGTAATGTCACCGTCAAAAACTAGCTTTGATTTATCGCTTAATGCGGCGGCAGATTTTTGCTGCTGGATCATGTCGGTGAAGATTGTTTTTAGACGCGCGGCGCCCTCATCATTGATTGCGGCGTGGCTGATTTGTGCAAAAAATACGATGAAAGTGAGCAGGGCAAAAGAAATAACAGTGCGGTTTAGGCGCGGCATGGTAGACAATCCTATAATTTATGGTCTATATCGTAGACACCATACAGTAAGAGAACGTTTAAACACAATGCTGAGAAACAATGATTAACGCACAGCCGAGCCAATTTAAATTAAGTGATGATGGTCAGATTTTTTATCAGGTGACCGCCAGTAATCCCTTGCCGGGCGTTGCTGTTGCGACCCTTAAAAAGGGCGATGGCGTTTTGGCGCCGAAGTT
>CAKZMN010000081.1 GCA_937128575.1 uncultured Alphaproteobacteria bacterium
ATTTTCGCCGAAGGGTATCAGACAGCGCCCAAAGGTGCGAAGGCGGCGGATAATTTATTGAAGCTTGGTATGTCGCTCTCTGCGATTGGTAACAACACCGATGCGTGCGTGGCATTGCTTCAGCTTAAGCAAGATTTCTCTACCGGTTCGGACGCGGTGCTTCGCCGCGCAAGTCAGGAAATGACCAGACTTAACTGTCCGTAAGCTCTTTGCCATTTCACCCCTGACATCGTTGTTTCGTCCCACGCGTAGTTTATGCTACGCTTCGTGGCTTTACGCCTTGTCAGCTGCCAAAATGGCTTTGACTTTGTTGTTCTTAAGAATTGTTTTAATAGAGGATTATTTGTGAGCGAGCATCTTACAGTTGATGATTTTGATGCCTTGATGGCGGGCGCGGTTGGCGGCGACGTTGAGGGGCAGAGCGCGGTTGCGGTTGGCGTTTCTGGTGGGCCGGATTCCATGGCGCTGCTTAAGCTTATGAGCGACTCTATCGAAGGTGTGGCGCTACATGCGCTGATTATTGATCACGGGTTGCGTGATGATTCCGCGGAAGAGGCGCAGCAGGTGTTGGAGCGCATTGAAGGGTGGAATAATGTCCAGGTGCATATTTTAACACTTGAAGAAACGCCGGAGCGCCGCATTCAAGAAGAGGCGCGCCGTAGCCGTTATGAGGTTATGGCCGCGCATTGCGCCGCGCATAACATTCAATATTTATTTTTGGGTCATCATATGGATGATCAGGCCGAGACGTTTTTATTCCGCCTGTCCAAGGGTAGTGGTTTGGATGGCTTGGCGGGGATGCGCGCGCTTCAGGCGCATAGCACGGGGCTTATTTTGGTGCGTCCGCTGCTCGAGGTTTCCAAGGATCAGTTGGTGGCGACATGTGCGGAGCATAATATTTTTTATGTGGAAGACCCATCGAACAGCCAGTCGAAATATGCGCGCGGTCGTTTGCGCGCCGCCAGCGATATTTTGGAGCAAGAAGGCCTGACGTCGAAACGATTGGCGGTGACGGCGCGGCGCATGGCTCGGGCCCGCGCCGCCCTTGAGCGATTGGCTGAAAATGCGATAAATAAGATTTTACTTGAAAAACATACGGATCGTATCGTATTAAGGCTAAGTGATTTGAGGTTTGAGCTTGATGAGATTGGGCTTCGGGTGGTTTTGGGCGCTATAAAAATGCTGTCTATGGATAGTGAATATGCCCCGCGCATGGAAAAAATAGAGCATCTATTTTATGATTTAATGGCGCCTGATGCATTCAGAAAACGCACCCTTGGTGGTTTGGTTTTTGAACGCGATGACAAAAATGACCAGATCATTATCTGCAAAGAAGACTGATTATTAAAGAGTCTGGATCTTTGTAATTAAAGGTATAAATAATTGCAGGCAGGTATTAGACTGCGAAGCATAGATTTTTAAAGAAGGTTCGTTATTCGATGAATACATTTGGACGCAATTTGATTTTTTGGGTGGCTATTGGTTTGCTGCTTATGTTCCTGTTCAATATTTTCCAAGGCGCGCAGCAGGGTATTACCGGCGCGGAAGGCGAGGTTGCGTATAGTGATTTCATGGCCGATGCGCAGGCGGGTCGTGTATCGAATTTGACGATTAAAGGTGACAAGGTTTCGGGTAATTTTGCGAGCTCTGGCGAAGAGTTTTCGACGATGGTGCCGCCGAATGAAAATATTGTCGATCGTTTGCAGGGCACGGGCGTTCAGATTTCTGTGAAGGAGCCCGATGGTGGCGGCGTTACGATTATCGATGTGTTGTTTAATTTCCTTCCGATTATTTTATTGATTGGTTTTTGGTTCCTGATGTTCCGCCAGATGGGCGGCAAGGGCGGCGGCGGCGCGATGGGCTTTGGTAAGTCCAAGGCGAAGCTGCTCACCGAACAGCAAGGGCGCGTGACGTTTGATGATGTTGCGGGCATTGAAGAAGCCAAGCAGGAATTGGAAGAGATTGTTGAGTTTTTGAAAGACCCCGGCAAGTTCCAACGCTTGGGCGGTAAAATTCCAAGAGGCGCGCTTCTTATTGGTTCACCAGGTACGGGTAAAACATTGATTGCGCGCGCCGTTGCCGGTGAAGCGCAAGTGCCGTTCTTTACGATTTCTGGTTCTGACTTTGTTGAAATGTTTGTTGGTGTGGGCGCGAGCCGCGTGCGCGACATGTTTGAACAGGGCAAGAAAAATGCACCATGCATTATTTTTATTGATGAGATTGATGCGGTTGGTCGCCATCGCGGCGCCGGATATGGCGGCGGTAATGATGAGCGCGAGCAGACGTTGAACCAGTTATTGGTTGAGATGGATGGCTTTGAAGATAATGAAGGCGTGATTATTTTGGCGGCGACGAACCGTCCGGATGTTCTTGATCCTGCGCTTTTGCGCCCGGGTCGATTTGACCGCCAAATTGCTGTGCCTTTGCCGGATGTGAATGGCCGCGAGAAAATTTTGAAAGTGCATATGAAGAAAGTGCCGCTGGCGAATAATGTTGATCCATCAGTGATTGCGCGCGGCACGCCCGGATTTTCTGGCGCGGAGCTTGCTAACCTTGTGAATGAAGCCGCGTTAATGGCGGCGCGTTTTAACAAGCGCGTTGTCTCTATGGCAGATCTGGAAGAGGCCAAGGATAAGGTCATGATGGGCGCGGAGCGTCGATCAATGGCGATGAATGATGAAGAGAAAAAGCTGACGGCTTATCATGAGGCGGGGCACGCGATTGTTGCCCTGAACGAGCCGCAATCAGACCCCATTCACAAGGCAACGATTGTACCGCGCGCGCAGGCGCTGGGTATGGTTATGCGTCTTCCCGAAGGTGACCGCTATACGACGCCGCTGGCGAAATTAAAGGCGAACTTGTCGGTTGCTATGGGCGGGCGCGTTGCGGAAGAAATTATCTTCGGTGAAGATATGGTGACGACCGGCGCCTCTGGCGATATTAAGCAGGCGACATCGATGGCGACCAAGATGGTTACCGAATGGGGCATGAGCGATGAGGTTGGCATGGTTGATTATGGCGAAGCGCAACCGGGATATCAGCCCAAGCGCATTTCAACAACCACATCAAACAGCATCGAAAAAGAAGTACGTAAGCTTATTGATGAGGGCTATAAGAAGGCCAAGCAAATTTTGACGGATCAGAATAAAGATCTGCATAAATTGGCGAAGGCTTTGCTTGAATATGAGAGCCTGTCTGGTGATGACATTAAAGATTTGCTGGCGGGTAAGAAGCTGGCGCGTGATATCGAAGATGAAACGGCGGGCAGTGACGCGCCAAGATCATCTATACCGGTAAGTGCGAAGCCGCCAAAGGCCGCTGCAGCAGCCAAGACGGCGAAGCCAAAAGCGAAAGCAAAGCCAAAGGCTAAAGCGAAATCCGATAAAAATGAAACGCCGAAGGATTAAGCGACTTCCCTATAATATAATCCGCTGTTATCGCTTTGTGGCAATTAAATTGTCATAAGCGTTGACGGCGCAATTCTTCTTCTGCCATAGTCTCTTTCGAATTCAAAACGGTTTAGGGTTGTATGGCTGAGTATAATATTTCACGGCGCAAATTTTTGCGTATGACGGGCGCTTTTTCTGGCGCTGCTGCGTTAACGGGCGGGGTTTACGCCTATCACATTGAACCGTCAATGACGGTTGTTCGTCATCACATTCTTCAAACACCAAAATGGCCTGCGCATTATGCGCCGATGAATATTACGATTGCATCCGATTTTCATGCAGGATGCCCGTCGGTTGACCTTGCGCGTCTGAAGGCCGAGGTTGTTACGATTAATGCGCAGGGCGGCGACGCTGTTTGTTTGCTGGGTGATTTTATGAACAGCGTGCATAGCAATAATTACTATAATGGTGGGACATGTATGCCCGATGAAATTGCGGGCGTGATGTCTGATATAACCGCGCCGACCTTTGCGGTTTTGGGTAACCACGATTGGAAGGAAGGGCGCGGGGGCGCGCTGACTGGTGCGCTGAATGATAAGGGGATTATTGTTTTAGAAAACACCTCCGCCCAGTTTGAGCATGAGGGGCAGGGGCTTTGGCTTAATGGCTTGGCGGATGAAACAACGCGATTGCCGGATTATCAGAAAAGTTTATCGGATGTGTTTAATGACGATCCGCTTATTTGTTTGGCGCATGACCCGACATCGTTTTGGCGCATTGATGATCGCGCGCTTGTGACGCTGAGTGGTCATACGCATGGCGGGCAGGTAGCGGTTTTGGGTACGCCGCTTTGGAGGCCGAGTGATTACAGGGCACCGAGCGCGTATAATCGTGGTTACGTGCATGAAGCGGGCAAGGATTTATTTGTCACAAGCGGGATTGGCACCAGTAAAATACCGCTGCGTTTTGGGGTTCGTCCGGAAATTGTGAACTTAACGATTGAGCATGCGTTAAATGCGCCGCGCTTTATCTGATTTATTCGGCGTAAGTAGGATCAAATAACGACTTATCTTTTTGATCAAGTAGGCTTTGAATTAGCGCCTCTAAAATTTTAGCTATGTCTTTTGCCTTTTTGGGTGTGCGGAGTAGATCGTTTCTGACCTCTAGCCCTGTATAAAGCGCGCCATATTTTTCAATCTGAATCGATGAATATTGTTTATGCGGCGGATAATCATCCATGCGGTAGGGCGCGTGGGAGACGAATTTTAGTTTCTTGTCTTTGCATAGAGCTCTCAGCTCTTCCGCGACTATGGGCTCTAGCGGGTTGTTATCAAAGGCGAGGCTGCCGATTTGAACTTTTCTGACCTTGTGCCGCCATACGGGGGTAAAGCTGTGGAGGTCTAGAAATAAGACATATCCGAATTTTTCTTTTTTGGCCTTTATCAAATCTTTTAGTGCGTTGTGATAGGGCATGAAAACTTGATCGATGCGTTCTTGTTTTTGCGCCTTGGTGAGCAGGGTGTTGCCCGCCACGATGTTTCCGGTTTCCTCCGATTGTTGTGACATGCTGTCTTCGGGGGCGCGGTTTAAATCCGTCACCAGGCGTGAATAATTACTAGATAGGTAATTACATTTGTTGGTCGCTGTGACCTCTCCACCTTGGAGGGCGGCGAATAATCTTTGCATGCCCCAATCGCAGGCTTCGTGACGTTTAAAGGGGCTGAGGGGTTTGAAGGCGGAGCGATGAACGCCGAGCGGGCGGTTGCCCATATACAGGCTTTCGGGCACGTAATAGGCGTTGTGGGGGCCTGCCAGAATTAGGGGGGAGTCAGCCTCGATTAATGTATAGGGCTCCGGATCGCTTGCACTGAGAAGCGGTCCTTGCGTGTTGTTTGTTGGTTTCTTTGGAGGCATTGATGAGACTTTGAGCAGATACATAATTTAAGTATGATTCTAACGGGAGTTGAGGGAGGAAGTAAAGGCGGGGCGTGTAATCGTTAAATGTTTTCCCTAATGAATTGTTACTTTTGGATACAAAATGTGTGCCCATATTTCTGGGTAAGGGGTTATATTGTAGAAGTAGGTTTATCCAGCAACGAATATGAATGAGATTATGAAGCGCAAATATTTTGGTACTGATGGCATAAGAGGCAAGGCGAATGTCGCCCCGATGACGGCGGATGTGGCGCTGAAGGTTGCGATGGCGGCGGCGAGTGTTTTGCGCGCAAATCGTGACGGCGCGCAGATGGACCGCGTGATTATCGGTAAAGATCCGCGCCTGTCTGGTTATATGTTTGAAGAGGCGATGTGCGCCGGATTTGTTGCCACGGGCATGGATGTGTTTTTAACTGGTCCAATTCCAACGCCGGGCATTTCATTTTTAACGCGCAGCTTGCGATGTGATGCGGGGGTTATGATTTCCGCCAGTCACAATCCGTTTTTTGATAACGGCATTAAATTGTTTGGCTCGGACGGGTTTAAGCTGGCCGATGACATTGAGCTGAAGATCGAAGCGAAGATGGATCAGGATTTAAGTGCGGAGCTGGCCGATCCGACGCATCTTGGTAAAGCCAAGCGCATTGATGATGCGCTGGGGCGTTACGGCGAATACATCAAGGGTAGTTTCCCCAAGCGAAAAAGTTTTGCAGGTTTGAAGGTTGTGATTGATTGCGCGCATGGCGCGGCTTACAAAATTGCGCCGCAAGTTTTGTGGGAGCTGGAATGTGAAGTGATTGCGATTGGTGTTGATCCCAATGGGCGAAACATTAATGACGGATATGGCGCAACCGCGCCGCAGAATTTGCAAAAGGCGGTTCTTGAGCATGGAGCGGATATTGGTATCGCGCTGGACGGCGATGCAGACCGCCTGATCGTGGTGGATGAAAAGGGCGAGATTGTTGATGGCGACCAGATTATGGCGGCGCTGGCGCTGGCAATGCATGATGCGGGGACACTGCGGGGCGGCGGATTGGTGGCCACCGTGATGTCGAATTTAGGGCTAGAGCGTTTGATGACGGAAAAGGGATTGAACCTTGTGCGTTCGCAGGTTGGTGATCGTTACGTGGTCGAGGAAATGCGCGCAGGCGGATATAATATTGGCGGGGAGCAATCGGGGCATGTTGTGCTGTCTGATTATAGCCGCACGGGTGATGGCTTGTTGGCTGCGCTTCAGGTTTTGTCATTGATGAAGGAGCAGGGTAAGCCCGCGAGCGAGGCGCTGCATCTATTTACGCCTGTGCCGCAATTATTGCGTAATGTACGATTTGATCCAAGAGGCGCGAAGGCCAAGCCGTTGGATGATGCGGGCGTTCAGGACGCGATTGCGCAGGCCGAGCAGACATTGTCGAATGATGGACGCATTTTGGTGCGTGCATCCGGCACGGAGCCGGTTATTCGCGTGATGGCGGAGGGCGACGATTTGGGCGCGGTTGAAAAGGTGGTTGGTGACATTTGCAGCGTGATTGAAAAAACCGCTGGCGCGGCTTAAGCGCTCTATTAAAATTACCGCATTTACCGCCTGATTTATTGACATTTTACCGCGCGACCCGTAAGGATTTCCCCTTAGGAATTTAACGGCGAGGGCCCTTGTGAAAAATAAAGACCAGACCATTGCTTTGCTGCCTAGCGGCTTTGTCGATCTTTTGCCACCCGAAGCGGGGCAAGAAGCCGATGCGATATCTGATTTGATCAGCGTTTTTCGCGGCTTTGGTTATCACCGCGTAAAGCCCCCCTTGCTTGAGTTTGAAGAGAGCCTGTTTGCAACGGGGCCGGGGGCGGCGCAGTCGGATGACATGTTCCGTTTGATGGACCCGATCTCTCATAAAATGGTGGGTATTCGCTCCGATATTACTGCGCAAATTACGCGCATTGTTGCCTCGCGCTTGAAAGACGCGCCGCGTCCATTGCGCCTGACCTATGCCAATGATGCGCTGCGCACTAAGGGCTCCCAGCAGCGCACCGAGCGCCAATTTACGCAAGTGGGGTGTGAGCTGGTTGGGGTTGAGGATAAGCAGGCGGATGTTGAGGTTTGTATTGCGGCGCTGGCGGGTTTAACGCGCCTTGATGTTGGCGCCGTGACGCTGGATTTAACCCTGCCGCGTTTGGTTGATCAGATTTTCGCGCATTACGAAGCTACCGCGCAGCAACAAGAGCAGACGCGCGCCGCGCTGATTGATCGTGATGTTGATCGCTTGGCGGCGATGGCTAGCCCTATGGCGGATGTGCTGGTGCAGTTGGTCAAAGCATCTGGACCTGTTGAAATATCGCTTGATGCGTTGATGGGGATTCGTTTGCCGCAGGCCGCCGCGGCCAGCATTATGGAGCTTCGTGATTTTTATGAAGCGCTGAAGAGTGCGATTGATGCCTTTGAATTTGGGCATGTGGCGGTGAGTATTGATGTGATTGATACGATTGGTTTTGAATATCATCACGGCCTTGGGTTTTCATTGTTTAGCGACAAAGCGCGCGGGCCCCTTGGGCGCGGCGGGCGCTATGAGATTGCGTTTGGGCAAGATAGTGCGCGCGAGAGCGCATGTGGATTTACGCTGTATATGGATACGGTGCGCGCGGCGATGGATGCACCGAAACCGCAAAATATGGTTTTGGTTTCGATGGATGAAAGTTGGGGGGTAATCCGGTCTTTGCAGGAAGAGGGCTGGATTGTTGTGCGGGCATCGGGGCAGAATAACAAAGCGCCAGAATCTACGCATGAATATAAAGACGGCAAGGTCGTCGAGCGCACTTAAAAATACGAAATATAAATTAAAAAAGAAGAGAGTAAATTATGGCGAATGTAGCCGTTATTGGATCGCAGTGGGGCGACGAAGGAAAAGGTAAGATTGTTGATTGGCTGTCTAGCCGCGCAGACGTGGTTGTGCGTTTTCAAGGCGGTCACAATGCCGGGCATACGCTGGTTATTGATGGCAAGGTTTACAAGCTGCATTTGCTGCCCTCTGGCATTGTTCGCCGTAGCAAGCTGTCCGTTATTGGTAATGGCGTGGTGATTGACCCGTGGGCGCTTATCGAGGAAATGAATAATGTGCGCAAGCAGGGCGTTGAGATTACGCCTGAGAAGCTGGTTATTTCAGAAAGTGCGACATTGATTTTGCCGATCCACCCCTTATTGGACGAGGCGAT
>CAKZMN010000082.1 GCA_937128575.1 uncultured Alphaproteobacteria bacterium
GAAATAATCGAAAATGAAATAAATGGGTTGTTAATTAATAATCCTGAAGATATTTCTGAAATAAAGCTGCAAATTAAAAAAGCGCTAGAAGCAAAAGGTAAAAATGCATCCGTTCGTGTGGTTGATGTTTACACCTCCGAACATGAGAAAATCTCATCCCCCGAATTCATCCAAAGCGTCAGTAACCCTGTAACGCAGCAGGTAAATACTGAGCTAAAAGACTTTGACTGGGCCTTAGAAATTGGCTTCCTACCCGGCGTTACCGACAATATCGGCCACACAGCGCAAGAAATTATGCAGCTGATCGGCGCAGATAATGACAATCAATGCTTCTCCTCACGTCTATACCTTATTAAAGGCGACGTAGAGCGCACAGACATCGAAGAGCTTTCTGGTGATATCGCAAACAGCCTTATTCAGCGCATTCAAATCAAAGACGCCGCCGCGTTCCAAAAGGATGGCGGCATGGGCATCACAATCCCCAAGGTTACTTTAGACAATAAAGGCGCCGCGGCGGATGATGTTAATCTTGATGTATCAGATGAAGAACTACTCGCAATCGGCAGAGACGGAATAGAAAACAAAGATGGCACGCGCCGCGGACCGCTCGGCCTGTCCCTGCTCTATCTAAATGCCATCAAAGATTACTTTGAGAAAAAAGAAGGCCGCGCGCCCAAAGATATCGAAGTCGAAACCATCGCTCAAACATGGTCAGAACATTGTAAGCACACAATTTTCGCCTCCCCCATCGATGACATCAAGGACGGCATATATAAGCACTATATTAAACGCGCCACTCAAGACATCCGCGCCGCCAAGGGTGACAAGGATATTTGCGTATCCGTATTCTCCGATAATGCTGGCGGAATTATATTCGATGAAAACTGGCTAATCACGGACAAGGTAGAAACACATAACTCCCCCTCCGCGCTAGACCCATTTGGTGGCTCCATCACGGGAATCGTCGGTGTAAACCGCGACTGCGTTGGTTTTGGTCAGGGCGCAAAGCCGGTGATAAACCGCTATGGCTATTGCCTTGCCGATCCACGCACAACGCCTGAATATTACCGCGACGCGAAGAAAACAATCTCCGTACTATCCCCTAAAACCATCATGAAGGGTTTGGTTCAGGGCGTGGAAGTTGGCGGAAACTGCTCTGGCATTCCAACGCCGCAGGGCTTCGCCTATTTCGATGATCGCTTTGTGGGTAAACCATTGGTATTCGTGGGGACAATCGGTCTTATCCCGCGTGAAATAAACGGCAAGCCCGGACACGAAAAGGCCGCAAAGGCTGGTGATAAAATCGTAATGGTTGGCGGACGCGTTGGCCGCGACGGTATTCACGGCGCGACATTCTCCTCCGTTGCCCTTGATGAAGGCTCCCCCGCGACTGCCGTACAAATTGGCGACCCGATCACACAGAAAAAATTCTCTGACGCTATCGTAAAAGAAGTCCGCGATTTCGGCTGGTATAACGGCATCACCGATAATGGCGCGGGCGGCCTCGCCTCCTCCGTTGGTGAAATGGCCGAACAATCTGGCGGCTTCCATCTCGAGCTTGAAAAAGTGCCCCTAAAATATCCCGGCATGGCGCCGTGGGAAATCTGGATTTCAGAAAGTCAGGAACGTATGACTATGGCTGTCCCGCCTGAGAATACAGATAAGTTGATTGAACACTTCGCCAAGCGCGGTGTTGAGGCAACTGTAATCGGTACATATACCGATACAGGCCGCGCCCATATAACATGGGAAGGTGAAACAATCATGGATCTGGAAATGGATTTCCTTCATGACGGGAATCCTGAAACTCCGCTTAAAACCACATTTACGCGTGGCGGTGAAGCTGAACCAGAATTGGCTG
>CAKZMN010000083.1 GCA_937128575.1 uncultured Alphaproteobacteria bacterium
AAAACCCGCGCGCCACCCAACCCACCCACGCTCGCAATCTTACGCGCCAAGTCTTTAATGCTTATATCCACCCCCGCACCAATATTAAGCGGCGCATCATCACTGTAATTTTGAAGCATAAAGACAAGCGCATCCGCCAAATCATCAACATATAAAAACTCGCGCCGCGGGGCGCCACTCCCCCAAACTTCCATCACTTTGGCCGCATTTATTTTCGCGCTATGCGCCTTCATCATCAGCGCCGGAATAACGTGGGACCGCACTTCGTTATAGGTATCACCAGGACCATAAAGATTGCACGGCATGGCAGAAATAAAGTCGAGAGTATGTTGAGAGCGGTAGGACTGACACAACTTAAGCCCCGCAATTTTCGCAATCGCATAGGCCTCGTTCGTGGGCTCAAGCGCGCCGCTCAGCAGCGCATCTTCGGTAATGGGATTGGCGGCATTTTTCGGATAAATACAAGATGACCCCAAGAACAAAAGCTTACCCACCGCCGCCTTATGCGCCGCGTGAATAACATTCGCCTCGATCATTAAATTATCATAGAGAAAGTCCGCAGGGTTATTGGCATTGTCCAAAATACCGCCCACCCGCGCCGCGGCCAAAATAACGATGTCAGGCTTATGAGCGCCCACCCATTCACGGGTAGCAAGTTGATCACGCAAATCAAGATTGGCGCGAGAGGACGTTATAACTTCACAAGGCTCTCGCTCTAGGCGGCGAAGCAAGGCCGCGCCCACCATGCCCGCATGGCCCGCGACCCAAACGCGTTTGCCGGTTAAATCCAGCGGGGTATCTAGCCAGCCCTTTGCCAAGGCGCTTCCCCTTCATCAAAAACTTTGCGATCCGCATTCACCATATCGGCGACCAATTCATCAAATCCAATCTTCGGTGACCAACCCAAAGCGCCGCGCGCCTTGGTGGCATCACCCAATAAATAATTCACATCCTTTGGACGGAAAAATGCGCGATCAACACTGACCAGCGTTCGCCCGCTCAGCGCGTCAATGCCCTGCTCCTCTACCCCCTCGCCTTGCCATTCAATCTCCAAACCAATATGGGCGAAGGCGCGCTCCGTAAATTCACGAACGCTATGCGCCTGTCCGGTGGCTAGAACGTAATCATCGGCGCGCTCTTGCTGCAGCATCATCCACATGCCCGCCACATAATCACGCGCATGCCCCCAATCACGCACCGAGTCTAAATTCCCCAAACGCAAAACCTCTTGCTCTCCCGTCTCAATCGCCGCCACGGCGCGGGTGATTTTACGCGTGACAAAATCCTCCCCGCGCAGGGGACCATCGTAGTAGAACAAAATACCGTGGGAAATATGCATGCCGCAACTATCGCGATAAACGCGGAACAAA
>CAKZMN010000084.1 GCA_937128575.1 uncultured Alphaproteobacteria bacterium
TGATGTGCCGCGCGGCCTTGCGTGGGCGCCAAGCTTAAGCGGGTTGATCTTTTTCGGCCTGTATTTCCTAACATTCGACAATAAACCCACCATTCCATGGAAAACCATTGGATTTTGCGGCATTACATTCACAGTTGCCGCACTAAGCCTGCTCTGGGCATCAAACTATGAAGACTCGCTCAAACAAGTGGTGAAGCTCGCCTTAGTGCTACCACCGCAAATTTTGCTCTTTAGCGTGATTGGCTCCCTCAGCAAACAGCAGCTCAAACCATATATGCATATATTTTCCTATGGCGTTGCCATCGGCGCGGTTTATCTATGCTTCGAGTTATTAACCAAAGGTATGATTTTCAATATAATCCGCGGAAACGAGTTGGATAGCTGGTTGAATTTATCAGAATTCAACCGTGCCAGCGCCATCATGGTTTTGTATAGCTTTGGCGCAATCGCGATTTTAAAATCCCGCATGCAGCACCCGCTCTCTTTTTTAATTATATTACTGCCTATCCTAGCCGCATTATTTATATCTAACAGCCAGTCTGCGCAAATATCACTCATACTTGGCGGGCTATTTTACTTCCTGTTTCCCTATCGCTCTAAAATTGCATGGATAGGAATGCGGGTCGTCATTTTGGCGCTCATGCTCAGCGCCCCGTTTTTCATCAGCTATATTTATCAAAACTTCGCAGCAGACATTCAGGACATCCCCCTTATGGCGAAAGGCTACGCAGGGCACCGCCTAGAAATTTGGGACTATATCAGTCGCTATACACTGCAAGAACCTTTGCATGGCTTTGGCATAGAAATGGCGCGCGAAACAACGTTTGATTCAAAACAAATTTTTGAACAAAACAACACCGTGCTTCACCCTCATAATTTCGCCATTCAAATATGGGCAGAATTTGGCCTGTTTGGGATACTGATTGCCATGGCGATGATGAACACACTGCTTTCGACTATTCAAAATAAATTTACGGTGAAGCAGCAAAAAATCTTATTGCCGACCTTAATTGCAACCATGATGCCCGCCGCCGCCGCCTATGGATTGTGGCAGGGCTGGTGGATTGCCATCATGTTCCACGTTGCGGCCATGGCGCTGATCGCCGCAAAGTTCGCAGGCGAAGACGAAGCAACAGACAAGACGTAACCCTCATGGCCTTTGCCCTCGATAACGTACAAATTGATGATCCTGTATTTCTGGCGCCCATGTCGGGCATCAGCGACCTGCCCTTTCGCAAAATTGTAAAGGGATACGGCGCAGGGCTGGTCTTCTCCGAAATGATCGCCAGCCGCTCCATGCTTCAGGAAACAGGCTCCATCCGGGCCTCCGAAAGCTATGTCGAAGAATTCCCTATGGCTGTGCAGCTAGCGGGATGCGAACCCGACATCATGGCCGAAGCCGCGCAATTGAATGTTGATCGCGGCGCCGCCATCATCGACATCAACTTTGGTTGCCCAGTTAAAAAAATTGTTAAAAAATTAGCCGGGTCCGCATTAATGCGCGACGAACCATTGGCCGTAGACATTATGGACCAAACCGTAAAAGCGGTGAACGTACCCGTCACGGTCAAAATGCGCCTCGGCTGGGATGATGACAGCCTCAACGCGCCGCGCCTTGCAAAAATGGCCGAGGATGTCGGCATCAAAATGATCACCGTGCATGGGCGCACGCGCAACCAAATGTATAAAGGACAGGCCAATTGGCAAGCCGTGCGCGCGGTAAAAGACGCCGTAAACGTGCCCGTTATCATCAATGGCGATATTGCCAGCCCCGAAGACGCCAAGCGCGCCATGGAAATGTCTGGCGCAGACGGCGTAATGATCGGACGCGGTTGCTGCGGCAAACCATGGTTGCTGAAGCAAACAATGGATTATCTAAGCACCGGAACAGCCAGCGCCCCGCCCGCTTCAAAAGAAATATTTGAACTCATCACGGCGCATTATGACGCCATGCTGAATTATTACGGCGATCGGCAAGGCGTGGCAATCGCGCGCAAACATCTGGCGTGGTATTGCACAGGACTAGAGGGCGCAAATGCTTTCCGCTCCGAAATAAATAAAGCCAAAGACCCCGCCCTAGTTAAAGAGATGCTGCATGACTACTTTATAAAGCGTATGTAAAGATAAGTTTGCGCCGTGCATTATTATCTATGACCAATCAATAAAGGCTGTATGATCAAGCCATGAATAAAATTTGGACAAATATTTTAAAACCTAGGGGCTGGATGGCGAAATGGCTGCTATTCATTTTCATGGGGGGCTTTATAGCCCTGAGCGCGACTGGTCATTTTGAAATCATCAAACAATATACCGACACGCCAGCGACATCCATCAAGCTGGGCGAGTATGAAGTCAGCCTATATAAAGCGATGAAATCAATCATCGTTATAATATTCGTGTTTTGGGCCGCCGCCGTTTTGTCAGACATTGCAGAGGGCCGCCTTAACAAGCTCAAACGCCTGCGCGCTGCCAATCGCGCATTATTTTTAAAAATAATTCAAATCGCCATTTACTTCGTATCATTCCTATTCACGCTTGATATTCTCGGCATAGACCTAACCGCCCTGACCGTATTTAGCGGTGCGCTTGGTATTGGTCTTGGTTTTGGGCTGCAAAAAATATCTTCCAACTTCATCAGCGGTATTATCTTGCTGCTTGAAAAATCAGTCGAACAAGGCGACCTCGTCGAGATGACGGACGGCACATTCGGCTTCGTACGCAAAGCCAATGCCCGCTTCACATTGTTGGAAACCGTTGACGGTCGTGAAATATTGATCCCGAATGAAGACTTCATCACCAGCCGCGTGATCAATTGGACCTATAGCAACACAAAGGGCCGCATTGAGATCCCCATTGGCGTATCCTATGCCTCTGACATTGAAAAGGCGCGTGATTTAATTTTAGAAGCGGCCAACGCACACCCCCTGTCTATAGATAAACCAGAGCCAGTTTGTTTCCTACGCACGTTCGGCGACAGCTCAGTCGATTTCATCCTGCATTTTTGGGTCGCCGACATCACAACCGGGCGATGGGCACCACAAAGCGAGGTCATGTTCGATATCTGGAACAAGTTCAAAAAGCACAACATCGAAATTCCATACCCGCAGCGCGATTTGCATTTAAAATCATCAGATATAAGTCTGAGCATGGCCGAAACAAAAGCGAAGACGCCAAAGAAAGATAAGAAAAATGCCAAGTGAGAGAGCAAGTAATCAGGGCATCCTACACGCCTGTAAAATTGAAGGCGATGGTCATGGCGCGCCCCTTACGGGTGATGCGATTTCCAAAACCATAAAGGACGACGCGCTGGCTTGGGTTCATTTAGATGCGAATGATCCCGCCAGCCGCACGTGGCTAGAGCGTGAAATAAGCTATCTTGATCACATTATTATAGGCGCCTTGTTGGCCGAAGAAACCCGCCCGCGCATCCTGCAATTCGAAGAAGGGGCGCTGCTGATTTTACGCGGCGTTAACCTCAATGAAAACGCCAAGGCAGAAGACATGATCTCCATTCGCCTATGGGTCGATCAACATAGAATAATCAGCCTCCAGCGCCGCCCGCTAAAGGCCATCAAAGACATCCAAGAGCGCCTTAAAGACGGCAAGGGCCCTAAAAATTCTGGGGATTTTGTCGTGGCGCTAACCTCTCGCCTGTTTGAACGCATGGAGCCTGTATTTTCCGAACTGGATGAGCGCTTAGACGACGCCGAAGAACGCGTAATGGAAGCCCCCGACACAGCAGAGCGCCAACCCATCACCGAAATCCGCAAACAAGCCATTATCTTCCGCCGCTATATAGCGCCCCAGCGTGATGTGATTGCGCATCTGCGCACCTCCGAACAACCATGGTTAGACCAAACACATAAACGCCGCCTGCAAGAGGCACTGGATCAAGTCATTAGATATATCGAAGATTTAGACACCATCAGAGAGCGCGCGCAGATTGTAAAAGACGAACTTACCAGCGCTCTGTCCGATAAAATGAACAAAAACCTTTATGTCCTGTCGGTTATCGCCGCAATTTTTCTCCCCCTCGGCTTCTTAACAGGCCTCATGGGGATCAATATCGGCGGCATGCCAGGCGTGGATGACGCCAATGCCTTCTGGATATTTTCAGCCATGCTAATTGGCGTGGTCGCCGCGCAAACAATATTATTTAAAAAATTGAAATGGTTTTAACATGAAAATAAGAATACTAAATCTGCCACGTGACTTTAGCGAGAACGAACTCGCCGCCCTATTTAAAACCTATGGCAACATCAAAGATTGCTCCATTGTCATGGATAGCGAGACAGGAAAATCGAAAGGCTTTGGCTTCATCGAAATGGCACTCGCACACGAAGGTGAAGTGGCCATAAAAGAGCTGCATGGGAAAAAAGTAGGCAAAGACAAAATTCGCGTCAAAATGGCAAACTAAATAACGTTATAAACAAAGAAAACTTCTGAAGCTTTAGTAAGCAAATAACAGCCAATAAAAACGAATTACAGAAAACTCCCCCAACGGATTCACATCATTAGCTATTTAGTTTAGAATAAAGCATTGGCATTTTCGCCATTCTTACAAAGGAAGCCGATTCTTGGCTTTTTCTAAAGCTAAAGCATTGATTTTGTTGATTTGCGCTACCTTTTTGGTGGGCGCATCCGCGCTTGCAAATTCTATGGCGAGCAGCAGCGATGTCCATGTTGGGGTATTTAATAGCAAACAAGAGGCGCAAAAATTTTATGAATCCCTGCCCGGCGCTGTTAAAAGCGGCATTCAAACCAATCAATTAAGGCTAGATGTTTACAAAAGACAAATTGGCTTTATCGAACACCATATCAACATTTCTGGCCTAAGCGCGGATGAAGCAACGAATTTTTGCGCCGCTGCACAAGGATATTCGGTGCAGTGCATTACCTCTAGCCATGAGCCCTTATTCATAGAAAGCGATCAAAAAACAAAAGCGCAAAAACAAGCCGGCACAGCGTTGCGCCCCATAGGATTATTAGTAAAAAAGCCCGCCAGACCGCGCTTAGAAAATTTAGATTTAGCATTCATACAAACGCACACAGACCAAAAATACGACAATAATAAAGCCATCGAAACCCACAGCGAAAAATTCTCGTTAAACGCAACCACAAACGAAACACCGAAGGCACTCGCGGCAAAAGCGGCATATGATACAGCACGTAGCCAATTCATAAGCGCCCTTCAAAATGTTGGCAATGCGGTCAACGCCGGACAAGGAAGCGAGGCCGCCAAAGAAAACCTCCTCAAATTAGGACAGCAAGCTTTTGAAGCGGCAGGCAGTGCATACCTATCTGGCTTCCTTGAACAAGAAACCAAACAAGCGAGGATCCTGAGCGATGATGTGGGCTCCGGCGAAGTATTCATCCATCACGTAAAGAACAACCTATCCACCAGCGCGAAAAGCACCGTTGAGAGCCTGATCAGTGATGTGCTTGCCAGCGCCGCGTCCGAAGATGGATTGAGCGACGACATCTTAAGCCGCAAAACCGACAGCATCATGCTATCCGGCGCGCGCAGTTTAATTGATGCCGGGCTAGTGACGGCCAAACGGAGTGACTTATACGCGCTGCGCAACCTTGAGCTAGAATATAACCTCAATGATTTTGAAAATTCTTACTTCAGCGCCCTAACAACGCAGCCCATCTATCAAACAGCCGATTTGCGCCACAATGTTTTCCTGCAAGGCGGCGGCATATTGAACGAACAAAGCGTGGATGTTGACGATGATGTCGCTCGCCACACAATCAATTTTGGCGCAGCCTATCGCTACCTCACGGTTGATGAAAAATATCTTATCGGCGGGAATATTTTCTATGACCATCAATGGCCATACAACCATTCGCGCATCGGCATTGGCGCAGATGCAAAGGCAAAAGATTTAAACTTCGCCGCTAATTATTATTACCCCCTAACTGATTACAAAGACAGCCGCAGGGATACAAACGGCAACCAATATGAAGAACGCGCGCTGGAGGGCTACGACGTTGAGCTCGGCTACA
>CAKZMN010000085.1 GCA_937128575.1 uncultured Alphaproteobacteria bacterium
GTAAGCGTGGGCTTGAGTTGGCTACAACGCTTGCGATGGATCCCCAAGTGTTGTTGTTAGATGAGCCGACTCAAGGTATGGGCTCGGAAGATGTCGATCGTGTGGTGGATTTGGTGCGCAAGGTGCGCTCGGAGATTTTAGAACGTAAAAGAATCGCGCGGCTCAAAACCAGGAAGGTAAGGACATGCCGCTTCGAATAGAGTATACGATGAAAAACCCTTTTCGCCAAGGCTTTGCACCAATGTCACCTGCCCCATCATTTCACCGTCGGGCTTTACGATAGTAATAAGGCGGCCATTTGGCCCGAGCTGTTTAATTAATTCGGTTGGTAATTCGGTCACGCTGCCGCCCATGAAGATCAAATCATATGGCGCATGTTCGGGGCACCCCTTGACCAAATCCCCCTTAAAGCCCGCCACGTTACAGACATCAATATCCGCTAGAATACTTAAATTTTGATCTAGGCCTTTTTTCTTTTCCTCAATACACACAATGGTTGTCACGAGCGTGGACAAGATTGCGGCAGAGTAGCCATTGGTGTTTGAAATATCTAAAACCACATCGTCTTTTTGGGGGGACGCGGCCTGTAGCATGCGGGCGTGGGTGATGGGCTCCATCAAGAAACGACCATCGCCAATAACGAGGTCTTCATCCATATAGGCAATTTTTTGCGAAGCCTTGGGCACAAATAATTCACGCGGCACGTTAGAAAAGGCCGCCAGTATATCGGCATGGGCCACACCAGCCGTCTGGATTTGGCAATCCACCATATTTGTTCGCGCTACGCTGAAATCTGTCATTATAAAGTCGCTTGAATTATTGGTTCGAAAAATTTGATCTCTTTTTACCTAAATTTACGAATCATAGCCAGCGTTTTTACATCCGCTATTTTAAATCTATTCTTGTTGACTTGTAGGGGCATATCGCTTTACAAATCTATCCGGATGGCGCGGTGGCAGAGTGGCTATGCAGCGGATTGCAAATCCGCGTACACCGGTTCGACTCCGGTCCGTGCCTCCAGATTACTATTGAGCTTGTTACCGAACCGGCTTTTTAGTTTTATTCACTTTGTGAATGGGGTTCGACTCCGGTCCGTGCCTCCAATTATTAAGCATATTCAACATGAATGCATGATTTATGCCCATAAAGATTCCTACAAACCTGCCTGCGACTGACGTTCTTATAAAAGAACGCATATTGGTATTGGACGAAGATGCGGCCATGCGCCAAGACATCCGCCCAATGCGTGTCGCGGTTTTAAACTTAATGCCCGACAAGATAACAACAGAAACCCAGCTCGCTCGCGTTTTGGGCGCAACCCCGCTACAGGTCGAGCTGACCCTGCTGCGCACCGGATCTTATGTGGGGAAAAACACGCAGGAAAGCCACCTGTTCGGGTTTTATAAAGTCTGGGACGATGTGAAGCATCAGAAATTCGATATGCTCATTGTCACTGGCGCGCCGGTTGAAACCATGGATTTTGATAGCGTTCAATATTGGGGTGAACTGACGCAGATATTGGATTGGAGCGCGACGAATGTGTTTAGCACAATGTTTATCTGCTGGGGGGCGCAGGCCGCGCTCAATCATTTCCACGGCATAAACAAAACGCCGCTCGATAAAAAAAAATTTGGTGTTTTCATGCATGAGCGCCTTGATTTTTACC
>CAKZMN010000086.1 GCA_937128575.1 uncultured Alphaproteobacteria bacterium
CCATCAAACCGCTCTCATTCATCACTAAAATAATCAAGTTCTTCATATGAAGAAAGCAAAGGAAAATCATCTAGAGAATTTCTTCAGAAACACATATGACAGTTGTCACCGTATTGAGCATGTAATGCCCCCTGAAGTCAACCAAAAATACCTGTAGGTTCTCCGCATGAATTAATCCATCATACAGATCCATTATCATGGTGTGCATAACGATCCAACAAAAACTGAGCAGGGCTCGCGCGCTCAATAGGCTGATCTTGGTCTAGTATCGCTCAGGCCGATTTAATAAACCAACCTCTACCCACCAATCAGGATTATCCTCTTTAATCGCTTTTGCCGCGCTTTGCGCCGCATGCTCATCTGCGAATAGTCCATAGCACGTTGAGCCAGATCCACACAGGCGGGCAAGCGCACAAGAGCTTTGTGCATTTAAAGCGCGAATAACATTATCGATCTCTGGAACAACGTTTATGGACGCGTCGTGTAAGTCGTTGCTTTGATCGTTTAAAAATTCAATCAGAGCATCGAAAGAAACCAGCTGCTCCGGCATTGTGCGCTCATCTTTAAAGGAGCCATCAAAGCTTCTGAAAACATCAGCGGTTAGGCAAGGTTTTCCCGGGTTCACAAGCACAATTGGAACTTCGGTCATGGTCGGTGCGTCGCTTAAAATATCACCAATGCCGCGCATCTGCGCCGGTTGACAGGGCAGGCATACGGGCACATCGGCGCCTAGATTAGTAAGCAAATCGGGCAGAAAACTAGCCTGCGTAGGAAAATTCCACCATTCCAAAAGCCCCCAAATAACAGCCGCCGCATCAGATGATCCACCGCCCAAGCCAGAGGCCGTCGGTAGGCTTTTAGTAAGGGTGACGCGAAGATTAGGCGTTTTTTGCGCGGCGTGCGCTAGGGCCCAAACGGCCTGAACGATGATGTTTGATGAATGCGGGCTAGCGTCTAATTCTTTGGCGTTAAAGCCGCCACCATAGGGGCCGCATACTTTAAATTCAAAATCGTCAGCGGCTTCTATCTCTATTTGGTCGCCAATATCCGCAAACGCGACAAGCGAATCCAATGTATGATAGCCATTATCCAAACGCCCCGTCACGTGAAGATATAGATTGATCTTTGCGGGGGCAAAAATAGTCAAAGCCTTAGTGCCAGTGCTGCTCATAATTTAAAGGACCGCGTTGCTACCTTAGATTTTATCATCGCTATTTTGTGATTTTGCTTCTTTTACGCGCTCATCTGCATCTAAGCCATTTTCTAACTTGTCGGCTATAGTGGTGATAAGCTCATCATCTTCAGAATGATTTTGCGCGCGTGTCCATTGAAAGCGAGCCTCTAAATTACGCCCAACTTTCCAATAGACATCACCTAAATGATCATTGATAATGGGATCATAGGGCAGGAGCTCAACAGCTTTTTCCAGATGCGGAACGGCCTCTTCATATTTACCCATGCGGTATAATACCCAGCCTAGTGAATCGATAATATAACCATCGGTTGGGCGCAGCGCAGCCGCCTTGCGAATAAGCTCAAGAGATTCCTGAAGCTTCACACCTTGATCCGCCCACGCATAACCTAGGTAGTTTAAGATAAGCGGGTTTTCCGGTTGGTATTCAAGCGCCGCGCTTAAATCGGCCTCCGCCTTTTTCCATTGGCCTAGGCGTTCATAAGACATGCCGCGTACATAATAAAGCTGCCAATATTCCTGAGTGATTTTTCCATCAAACGACTTTGCCGCTTGGTTGTATTTCGAAATCGCTTTTTTGAAACCTTCACTGCGGCGATATATGTCGCCCATCTGGATTAGGGCCTCTAAATCGTCACGGTTTTTGTAAAGCGCTTCTAGCTCATTAAGCGCTTCATCAATGCGGCCTGTGCTTTCTAGCAAATCAGCGGCCATACGGCGCGCTTCAGGATATTTTACATTATCAGGCTGCACCGTTTGGTAATAAGCAATCGCTTCGTCATATTGATCATTACGCGCAGTGATATAGCCAAGCAGCAAGTTTGCGTCGGTAAGGTTGGGATTGAGGAATAACGCCATATGCGCAAAAACGCGCGCGCTATCATCGCTATATTCTTGGAACAACAGGCGCGCCATATCATAAAGCGCCTCTGCCATACCTTCTTGAGGGCTGCTCATGGTTTTTAAATATTTGGTTGTAGAGCCCTGCTTAAAGCTCTCTAGCTTTTGACCAAGCGGCCTGTTGTCTGGCCATTCAGTAAACAACTTTTGATAAAGCTCAAGCGCTATTTCTCTTTTACCGATATAGGCATAAACATCAGCAATCCGTTCCAAATCTTGCAGCGCCAATCCTGATGCGTTTAAAGATTTCTGCAGTAGGGTTTCAATATGTGTTGTCTCGCCCAATAGATCCGCAATCAATATGGCGTGATGAATATGGATGGTGTTCTTATCTAGGTTCTTTGTATCGTGAACCCCAACGGCGGCCTGAGACCAGCTTTCGAGCAGGGGCAGAATAAATTCAGACAGGCTGCCCTCCGGCATTTTTTCAATATATTCGGCGGCTTCTTTAAATTCTTTTTTAGAAAAGTGGTCGAGCGCGACAAATAAAAGCGCGAGCGCGCTATTTTGATCGTTACCATCAAGTAGCTTATGGGCCAATTCAATCGCGGCCTTGCTCTGCCCAGATCCCATAGCCAGAACCATAGTTTTATTGATGAGTTGGTTATTATCCGGTGAGGATTCTAGTAAGGGCTTCGTAAAAACAACGGCGCGTTGCCAATCATGGTGGCGCTGCGCAAACTGACTGGATAAATAATTACCCGACAAGCTTGTTGTGCTATAGCGCTGAAAAAACTCAGCATCACTCAGCCCGGCCTGCGTCTGTATATGGGATAGCGACTTGGACGCAGACACACCATCGGCGTCCGCAGATGGTGGGCACGTTCCAAGAAGGCACGAAAATATAATAGCTAAAAAATCTTTCACTGTTTCTTATGCTCCGTTCAAGCAGTCTTACATGTTGGGGTAGTTTGGACCGTCACCGCCTTGCGGAACAACCCAGTTAATATTTTGTGACGGATCTTTGATATCGCATGTTTTACAATGCACACAGTTCTGCGAGTTGATCTGTAGCTTTGACCCACCGCTATCATCCTTGATAATTTCATAAACCCCAGCCGGGCAATAGCGCTGCGCAGGCTCTGCATATTCCGGTAAATTCACATCAACAGGAATAGATGGATTTTTCAACTGTAGATGACAAGGCTGATTTTCCGCATGATTAGTATTCGATAGCTGCACCGAGGTTAGCTTATCAAACGTAATCGCGCCGTCAGGTTTAGGATACTCAATAGGCGAGAAATTGGCAGCCTTTTGAAGCTGGGAATGATCCGCGTGGTTTTTCAATGTCCATGGAGCGCGCCCACCAGTAATGGTTTCAAACGCGGCATTGATGAGGCCAAATAATAACCCACGATGAAATCCTGGGCGAATATTGCGCACTTTTTTAAGTTCTTTCCAAATCCAAGACTTCTCCATATCGCCTTGGTAAGGCACACAATGCGTCCCAAAATCTTGCGTGGATTGTAAATGCGCGGCAATGCTTTGCGCGGCGACCATGCCCGACTTCATCGCTGTATGGTTACCCTTGATTTTTGGCACGTTCAAAAACCCAGCTGTATCACCAACCAATAAACCGCCCGGAAAGCTTAGTTTCGGAATTGATTGAAATCCGCCCTCAACAAGAGCGCGCGCGCCATAGGCCACGCGGCGTCCGCCCTCTAACAAAGGTTTGATTGCTGGGTGCAATTTAAAGCGCTGCATTTCATCATAGGGTGATAAATATGGATTTTGGTAATCAAGGCCAATAACAAATCCAATGGAAACCAAGTTTCCATCCATGTGATAAATCCAAGAGCCGCCATAGGTTTTCTTATCCATAGGCCAGCCGATTGTATGCGTGGTGAGCCCCAAATCATGCTTGGCTGGATCAATCTCCCACAGTTCTTTAATGCCAAGGCCGTATGTTTGTGGATCACTATCAGATCGTAGATCATATTGTTGTATAAGCGCTTTCGTAAGTGAGCCATGGCACCCTTCTGCAAAAACGGTTTGGCGCGCATGAAGCTCCATGCCGGGCTCAAAATGTTCGGTCTTCTGCCCATGCTCATCAAGGCCCATATCACCAGTGGCAACACCTTTGACGCTACCGTCGTCGTTATACAAAATTTCGGCAGCGGCAAAGCAAGGATAAATCTCAACGCCCATTCCTTCTGCCTGTTCGGCTAGCCAGCGACAAACATTGCCTAGACTCACAACGTAATTGCCATGATTGTTAAATCCCGGGGCCAATACCATTGGAACTTGGGCTGAGCTCGATTGATTTGGCATATACAGGACTTGGTCCTCTGAAACCTCTACGTTTAGAGGTGCGTTCAGTTCCTTCCAGTTGGGAAAGAGCTCAACCATCGCTTTGGGGTCCATGACTG
>CAKZMN010000087.1 GCA_937128575.1 uncultured Alphaproteobacteria bacterium
CATTATCATATCCAAGCTATATATCGTCTATAGAGAGCAAAAAAATAGCGAAACGGAAAAAGCACCACAAAACTAGGCTAATTTTCCTATTTTGCCGCTGATTTTCAATGCCTTATTAACCTTTTCCGTGGTATAATGAAGTCATGGTTGGGTCTATTATAAGCACAGCATTATCCGGTTTAGCCGCAGCGACAAAAAAAGTCGAAGCGTCGGCCTCCAATATTGCGAACATCCAAACCAGCGGATCGTTAGAGGCAGGGCAGCAAGCCCCCTATACGCCAATCACAACCCAGCAAACAGCCATCACCGATCAAAACGGCGCTGGACAAGGCGTACGCAGTGAGTTCACGCCAAAAGAACAGCCCTTCACACCCGCGTTCGATCCAGACTCGCCTTTCGCCAATGCGGATGGCATTATCGGCGTACCGAATGTTAACTTGGCAGAAGAAGCGGTCAATTTAATCGTGGCAGAGCTGAGCTATAAGGCGAATATTCAAACCATTAAAGTCGCAGAAGAATTATCAGACGAGCTACTGAGCATTTTCGACGAAAAGGCTTAAAGCCGCCCCCAAGCTTTCTAATCGCTTGTCATCCCCACAAAAATACCGAATTATAAATCCATGAAATTTGTATTTTTTGGTTACGATTTTTCCTTGCCTGTTTTAGAACGCCTGTTAAGTGACGGGCACGAACTCGTCAGCCTATTCACATTCGAATGCGACAACGTTTTTAACTTTAATCGTGAAATCGTGAAACTGGCACAGAGCAAAGGCGTAACCTTCACGCAGGCACAACCAAAACCAAGCGATATCGAATATTTTACAAATGAGGGCGCAGAAGTTTTCGTCGCGTGCGGATACCCGTATAAAATTCCACCCATCGATGAGGCCCGCGCCTATGGCATAAACGCGCACCCCAGCCGCCTGCCGAAGGGACGCGGTCTAATGCCAACGCCGCATATTATTATGCATGAACCAGGCGCCGCCGGATTTACAATCCATAAAATAACGCCAAGCTTTGATGCCGGCGACATTTTGTATCAAGACGCGATACAGCTCCGCCCCGACGAAACAGTCGACAGCTACTCCGCAGGGATAGCCGCGCGCGGGCCGGACGTGTTTTCTAAAATAATGAATGAATTACCGGAGTATTGGGCAAACGCACAGCCGCAAAATGAAAAAGAAGCCAGCCACTTCAAACCACCCACCGAAGAAATGCGCACCATTAAATGGGACTATAGCGTTGAAAAAATTGACCGCATCGGCCGCGCCTTTGGCACGTTCGGCAGCTTAGCAGTCATTGAAAATGCGGTGCATGCGATATTCGAATATCAAACATCTAAACAAGACCACGAACATGACCCCGGTCAAGTACTGGAAAGAAGCGCAGACACAATAAAAATAGCTGCCCAGGACGGTGTGGTAACATTAAATCGTTTTATGAAACTATAAGGGTCCCTTAAGGCCCCGGGGGGCCGCCAGCCTTAGGCTCAGCCATTTCACTAGCCGCCCATAAACCACCAGTTAATAGAAGAGAAGCTCCGCCAGTCACAGGCGCAGCAAGGGCTGCAAACACAGCGCCAATTTTACCGCCCGTAGTAATAACATTTAATCCAGCGCTCATGCCCTCACACCCTTATTTTTTTAATCGTTTTTCTTTTGAATATCTAATATAAGCCAATTCAATAAAGCTTTGCAAATTTAATTATGCCAAATACATTACAATTCAACATTGCTCTCTAAATCCAGCAATTGCTGCTTCCGCGCAACCCCGCCGGCATAGCCACCCAAATCACCATTTTTGTTAATCACCCTGTGGCAGGGAATGATCACCGCCAGCTGGTTTGTACCATTGGCACGCGCCACCGCGCGGAAGGCTTTGGGACGCCCTAAACTATGCGCAAGATCAGCATATGAACGCGTCTCACCATAGGGTATTTCAATCAATTTTTGCCAAACCGCTTTTTGAAAATCTGTACCGCCAATATAAAGCGGCGTTTTAAATGTTTTTAATTGCCCAGAAAAATAGGATTTAAGCTCTGCCTCAATGGAATCAATGATCGCAGTGCGCCCCGGCACAATCGCCGCCCTCAAATTTTTTCTCATGCGCTCAACCTCTCGCTCCAACCCTCGGCGCATAGTAAACTCCAGAAGATATAAAGCATGATCATCAGCCATAGCCACCATTGGGCCGAAAGGCGTATCAATCCATTGCGCTTTTAAAACCATGAGATCCTGGCCGCTCGGCGGCGCGCCCATAATGCGCGAAAACGCATCACGAAAACCACTGCCCGATTCATAACCGGCATCAATTTGCGCATCAATCACGCGCTCCCCCGCTCGTATAGTTTTAAGGGCAATCCCCATGCGGCGCGCGCGCGCATAAGCAACAAATGTCATCCCAAAGCGTTTCTTGAACTGACGACGCACCGTAGAGCTATCAACCCCCAAAGCGCGAAAATCAGCATCCTTCCAACGCTTTTCAGGTTCGGCTTCAACAAAATCAATCAACGTTTTAATAATAGAGGATGCCTCATCAGGATGAGATAGAGGATGACAGCGCTTGCATGCCCGATATCCCGCTAATAACGCGTCTTGAGCCGTTTTAAAAAATTCACAATTTTCAAATTTAGGCTTACGAGCCGAACAGGTCGGACGACAAAATAAACCGGTTGTTTTAATGCCTGCAAAAAAAAATGCCTTCATAATCAGCATTCTTTTCAACCAAAGCATCGTAATATTCTTGTTTAATTGCGTTGCGCATTATCTGTCATCCATATGAATTATCCATCAATATGATAGATCATTTAAAAAGTAATAACGCCGAAAAACGTGCATTGAATTTTTATATTTTTTACGTTTAAAGCTTACACAAAACATTGTGATTATATAAGTGAGTTACAAGTTCAATAAGCGCGTCAACGCCGCCTAAATTTTCAAGATCATTGAGCGTGATTTGATCATAATCATTTAACCAATAAATGAGCTTTTCATGCGCCGTTAAAGTTGGAATTATTTCTCCGTAAACAGCAAATTTAAGAGCGCCATTTTTATCTTTTGTAATTGATAGTTTTACATGCTCTGCCCGAGATAAAATGCCTCCATTTTTTAATTCCTTAATCAAGTTTTCAGATGAAATTTCATCCTCACGCGGCTCTATAGCATCCAATTCGTCATGCGTGGGGGTTGAAAAATATTGAATTAACCACGTGGAAAAATCATCATTGTTAATAACCTCAATTAAATCACTTTTAATTGATGAAACAGCCTGACTGTCAATAACAAACGATCCGCTTCGTATATCAATGTTATCGCCGCCATACATCTGATTTAAAGTATCTTTTTCTTCAACATAACGCCCATAATCAGATAAAATTTCAGAAATTTTAGGCCCCAAGAAACCAACTGAAAATGTCATCGCATCTTGCGTCGTTGTGCCTTCATGCGCAAAATTTGGCGGTATATAAATCACATCTCCAGCGCTCACTTCTACTTCCGTAGCGTCAAAAGAATTTTTCAAAATCTTAAAATCTTGACCATCAATATTTTCGGCGTTTTGAATGGGGGAATTGCCAACGCGCCACATGCGGCGTCCCATCCCCTGCACCAAGAAAACATGGTAACTATCAATATGCGGGCCGACACTACCACCCGCCGTAGAATAGCTAACCATGATGTCATCCATAAGCCATCGCGGGGAGAAATGAAACGACTTCAAAAGCTGTGAAACATCCGTGTAATATTGCTCAACATTTTGAACAAGCAAGCTCCATTGTTTTCCATCCAATTCAGCAAATTTATCTTCATCAAAAGGGCCATGCTCACACACCCATTTTTTACCTTCTGGTGCGGTAATAACTATACGAGATTTTATATCTTCTTCCATCGCCAGGCCGGCCAAGCTTTCAGGATCGAGCAGGCCATCAAAAATTTCTGGCGCCACGCCGCCGCGAACAATAAAGGGGGCTTTATTCCAATATTTTTTATAAAATTCTTCCGGATCAGGAAATTTATCTAATATCATCACACTATCCTTGTAGTTTATCCCACAGAATATTACTTATAAGAGGCGGAGGCGAGGATAATAAATGAAAATATGGGTCGATGCAGATGCCTGCCCAAAGGTAATCAAAGAAATTTTGTTTCGCGCAAGCACACGAACAAAGATTCCTGTAACGCTTGTGGCCAATCAATGGCTACACGTCCCTCAATATCCACTAATCAAAATGGTGCAGGTCCCCGATGGGCCAGACATTGCAGATGACAAAATTGTTGAGCTATGCAGCGCCCATGATCTGGTCATCACCGCAGACATCCCCCTCGCCGTGCGTATTGTTGAAAAGGGCGCGATAGCGCTTGATCCGCGCGGGACATTATATGACAGCAATAATATTGGCCAAATTTCTGATATGCGTGATTTCATGACCACATTGCGCAATGATGGCATTGAAACAGGTGGACCAAAAAACTTTAATCAGCGTGATCGTGAAAATTTTGCAAATATGTTAGATAAGTTACTAACGAACAGAGCTCATTCATAAAACAGGAAACAAAACCATGACCAGCGCCCTCAAAGGTAAAACAGCCCTAATCACAGGATCCACCAGTGGTATTGGACTAGGGATAGCCCAAGGCTTTGCCGCGCAAGGTATAAATATTGTCATGAATGGCTTTGGTGACGCCGCAGCCATAGAAGCGGAGCGCGCAGCGATAGAAGCCATGGGCGTTAAAGCCATTTATAACGGCGCCGACATGACCAAACCTAATGAAATTACAGAGATGGTGAAGCAAAGCGTTCAAACACTGGGCAGCATCGATATTGTCATTAATAACGCCGGCATTCAGCACGTCGCGCCCGTTGATGAATTCCCCCCAGAAAAATGGGACGAGATTGTTGCCATTAACATGTCCTCTAGCTTTCACACAATTCGCGCCGCATTGCCGCACATGAAAAAACAGGGATGGGGGCGCATAATCAACATAGCTTCCGCGCACGGCCTAGTCGCCTCCCCATTTAAAACCGCTTATGTAACAGCCAAACACGGCATTATAGGTCTTACAAAGACAGTGGCGCTTGAGGTCGCGCAAGACAACATCACCTGCAACGCCATCTGCCCGGGCTATGTCCTGACGCCCCTGGTCGAAAAACAAATCCCCGACACCGCAAAGTCACGCGGCATAACCGAGGAAGAAGTAAAACGCGATGTTTTACTCGCCGCGCAATGGACAAAAAAATTCGTAACGACGCAGCAACTGGCGGGCACGGCCCTATTCCTATGTTCCGATCATGCGGAGAACATCACAGGCACGCATATCTCTGTCGATGGCGGCTGGACAGCGGCGTAAGAGCAGCTAAAGATAAAAACCTTCATATCTAGTAATACGGCGCATTATAGTTAGACACCACCGCGCGCTTCCCCCTATGATCAAACCAATATCATCAAACCATTCACCGTAGTAAAACATGCAAGCCGAGAGTAAAATCATTCCAAACACGCAAAATGAAACACCAGAAAGTATTTTGAAAAATATTTTTGGCTATGACGCGTTCCGTGGAGAACAAAAGGAAATTATTGAAGATGTAATTTCCGGTCAAAGCTGCGGCGTTTTAATGCCAACGGGCAGCGGTAAGTCGCTGTGCTATCAAATTCCCGCGCTGTGTATGAACGGAACGGGCATCATCGTCTCCCCCCTGATCGCGTTAATGCAGGACCAGGTCATTGCGCTTAAAGAATTAGGAGTCAAAGCCGTCGCCATTCATTCCGCGCTTGAATACCCGCAACTGCGCCAAGCCATGAATGATTTAGAGGCCGGTGAACTTGATTTGGTATATGTCGCGCCAGAGCGTTTGGTCAATGATGAGTTCTTAGATATTTTAGACCGCATCCCGCTCGCCCTATTCGCAATTGACGAGGCCCATTGCATATCCCAATGGGGGCACGATTTCAGACCAGAGTACCGCCAAATATCACTACTCCGAACGCGCTATCCCGACACGCCGTGCATCGCGGTAACAGCGACGGCGGACGCACCAACGCGCAAAGATATTACAGAGCGCCTGAACCTACCCAAGCTATACGTCGCCGGATTTGATCGCCCCAACATCCGCTATGACGTCAGCATAAAAGATAACCCGCGCGCGCAATTTTTACGTTTTTTAAAAACGCGCAGCCGCGATGAAAGCGGCATTATTTACTGCCTGTCCCGTAAAAAAGTAGAGGAAACAGCGAAATGGCTAGCCAAGGAAGGCTATAACGCCCTGCCCTATCACGCGCGCCTTGATAAAAATATCCGCGCGCAAAACCAAGAACGCTTCTTAAAAGAAGAAGGCATAATCATGGTCGCAACCATCGCCTTTGGTATGGGAATAAACAAACCCGATGTGCGCTTCGTCGCGCATCTGGATTTGCCAAAAAATATCGAAGCCTATTATCAGGAAACGGGCCGCGCCGGGCGTGACGGTCTGCCTGCAATGGCGTGGATGGTTTATGGCCTGCAAGATTTAGCGCTTCAAAGACAGATGATCGAAGGCTCCGATGCGCCCGAAGCACAAAAACGCATTGAGCGACAAAAGCTAACCGCCTTTTTGGGCTATTGCGAAACCGCAACGTGCCGCCGCCAAGTGCTGCTTAATTATTTTGATGATACAGGCGAGCCATGCGGGAATTGCGATACATGTACGTCCCCGCCCAAAACATTCGACGCCGCCATCGCCGCGCAAAAACTTTTATCCTGCATATATCGCACCGGCCAAATGTTCGGCAGCGGCTATGTGATTGACGTGCTGCTCGGCAAAGATAATGAGCGCATAGAAAAATTCGATCACAAATCATTAAGCACATATGGC